>JAITUP010000154.1 GCA_031286265.1 Chitinispirillales bacterium
GACGGGGCTCTGCCCCGTAACGCCCCGATACGATAGCCCCCCTGCGGTCCCCCATAAGCGGCGACCGCTTACGGGGGACATGTGGGCATACTATCGGGGTAAAAATGCTAAAGTCAAAAACAAAACCACCCCATCGACTTGTTTTGACTTTAGCATTACACCCGCCCGTAGGGTTTTAGGATACGGGTTTTAGCGTATTCGGTTTTAGACTGGGGGCGTTACGGGGGCGGAGCCCCTGTCACCAAAAAAGAATTTGATTTTAAAGACTTTAAAGGCTTTGATTTTAACGTTGAAATCAATTGCCGCCGGGTCAATAACAATGAATTGATATTATGACAAATTTAATTGACGATGTACAAAAAAAACTGCTCCCGTTTGTAGAAAAACCGCTCAGATACAGTGGCGGCGAGCTTAATGCCGTGCGCAAGGACGCGGATAGGATTGCGGTTCACGGGTGTTTGTGTTTTCCGGATTTGTATGACATAGGTATGTCGCATCACGGGTTGCAGATATTATACCATATTGTTAACGCCAATGAAAATTGGGCGCTGTCGAGATGTTTTCATCCTTGGGCCGATGCTGAAGAAGTGATGCGCGGCGTGGGAATACCGCTGTTTACGCTTGAATATTTTTCCCCTGTGAGGGAAGCGGACTGGATAGGTTTTTCGGTTCAATATGAATTGCAATACACAAACCTCGTCAACATGCTCGACTTGGCGGGGCTTCCGGTGTTGTCGGCTGACAGGGGAGATGATGACCCGGTAGTGATAGCGGGCGGGCCGTGCATGAATAATCCCGAGCCGTTGGTTCCGTTTGTTGACGCGCTTCTTATTGGTGACGGGGAGGACGCGATTACGGAATTTTGTACGGTTATCGAAAAATTTAAGGGCGCGGGGCGGCCGAAAATATTAGAGGAAGTTGCGCGGATTAGAGGGTTCTACGTTCCGAATGCCGGCAGAAAAGAGCCGATTAAACCGGCGCGCATTAAATCGTTTGAATCGTGTCATATTCCAAAGACCCCCATTGTCCCGCTCATGGAAGTTATTCATCATCGTTTTGCCGCGGAGGTAATGCGCGGGTGTACGCGCGGATGCCGCTTTTGCAGTGCGGGGATGTATTATCGGCCGGTGAGAGAAAAAAATATTGCCGATATAAAAAGTCAAATTGAGGATAGCGTACGCTGCACCGGTTGGCGTGACGCGGGTCTTCTCAGTCTGTCAACCGCCGATTATTCCCGCATCACCGAGCTGCTTAGATCTATGCGCTCCGTCAAGCAGGCATATCATTTGAGAATGTCGCTACCGTCAACAAGGATTGACGCGCTCACAAGCGAGCAGCTCGACGAATTGAACGCCGTCGCGCCGATAACATCGTTTACCATCGCGCCGGAAGCCGGTAGTTTGCGCTTGCGGAAAGTTATCAACAAAGATTTTACCGATGAATCAATTTATGACACGGTACGTCTGCTGCTCGAACGCAACGCGCAAACGATAAAGCTGTACTTTATGTATGGACTTCCCACCGAGCGCGAAGAGGACATTCAGGCTATTATCGACATGGTGAGAACGATATCCGTGACGATACGTTCCAAGTCGCCGCGGCTTGCGCTGCACGTCGCGCTGTCGCCGTTTTCGCCCAAGCCGAATACGCCGTTTCAATGGGAGCGGATGGAAACGATCGAGGCGCTTGATGAAAAGGGAAGATTTATTAAACGCTCTTTGATCGACAAAAAAAATGTCAAGATATCGTATCGCGACGGGCGCATGGCGTTTTTGGAAACCGTGATGGCGCGAGGGGACAGGCGGCTTGGCGAGGTGATATTGAAAGCATGGAAAGCCGGCGCGCGGTTTGATGGCTGGGACGAACGCTTTAATCTTGATTTATGGATGGAAGCGGCAAGGTCGGTTGGTATTGATCTGGAAAATTATACAAGCGGTATTGATATTGATGAGACATTGCCGTGGAGCGCGGTGTCGGTTGGGGTTGATATCGATTTCTTGAAGAGAGAACGCGTCCGTGCGTTCGAGGAAATAACAACGCCGGACTGCCGTGGCGGCGATTGCGATAATTGCGGCGCATGCGATGGGGAAGTGGCGATGCGCTTTTGCCCGATATCGGCAGACGACACCCCGCCGTCATTGCTCCACTCAATTCGCAATGACGATGCCGACACACCAACATCGACGGCTTCTTTTGGCCGCCGTCCCCGTGTTACCACAGAGAATACCGCGGTCGGCCACCGCTATCGATTCGTTTTCGAAAAAAAGGAAAGCGTACGTTTTCTCGGGCACATGGATATGGTCTCCGTTTTTCACCGCGCCATGATAGCCGCTGGCTTTCCTCTCGCGTTTTCGCAGGGTTTCAATCCCCATCCCCGCGTATCTTTCGGCCCGCCGTTGCCGTTTGGAGCTATTGGGCTAAACGAGGCGTTCGACATAGAAACAAAATCACCGCTGATTGGCAACCCCATAGACACCAACCGCTGGCTTCCGGCCGGTCTTCAGATAAAGTCATACAGTAAAATTCACGAAAAAGCAAGTTTGACTTCACAAATTATCGCTTCCCGCTACAAGATCTTCCCGCCTGCCGGATTCTCACCGGAGCGGATGGGGGAGTTGTTGGGGCAGTTGGAGAGCAGGACGGAGATCATTGTCAAGCGCGAAAAAGACGGTCGGATAACGGAAAAAAACATCCGTCCCGCAATCATAAAAACATCTGTACATCGCGGCGATAACGAAGAATCTCACCACTGGGAAGCAATACTGTCCCTCGCTCACGGCGGCGTATCATGCAAGCCGTCGGAATTTGTTTTAGCGCTCTGCCCGGACGAAAAATTCAGCAATTTTTTAGTCTGCCGGGCGGAATGCGTGATGCGTGGATAGAATTAAATTTAACTCGCTAATCGTCGCCTTGACGACCGGGTCGTCGTCGAAACTCCCTAGTACCGCTTCCATTTCCTCCGGAGAATCGTAGACCATCGTGCGGAATGGGTCGGTGAAATCTTTTTGGCGGGACGAGCGGGTCAGGGCGACAATCGTTTCGTAGTCGTTTGCGGCGGTGTCTATGAGTGTTTGTAAGTGATTATTATTCAGGTTGTTAGCATCTATGCCTTGAAGTTTTGCTAATGATTTTAGGGCGTGTTTGATTTTTGCGGTTTTGTAGGTTGATGTCCATTTATCAAACTGCGCGTGCACATCTGCCCATTTGTTGATCTTTCCATTTTTGATATTGACGATGATTTCCGTTAGCGCGGTTTCGGTGATTATCGTTCCGCCGCAATTGAGCCAATTTTCGTTATCGTTTGACAAGGGGCCGATTGCCGCCAGCAGGTCGTCAAACGATTGGATGCCGTTGTCGCGCATGTATGAAACGATATTTTTTGCGCAGTAGTGGCGAATCATCATTCGATATGCCTTGCAAGCCTCGTCCGCGTTTTTGATTATCGTTTCCGGTCGTTTCCTTTCCATGTGGAGGGGTGTTTTAGATTCGATTATACGCAACGCTTCAAAAATTTCTTCCACGGTATCCGGCGCTAAAATGCTGAGTTCTACGGATTGGCCGCGGCGCCCTCTTTTGTCGCGGCTGATGAATTTTTGTTCGCTTTTCATTGCCGCATACATGTTGTGCGTAAACCAGTATGCCGGAAATATCATTGTTGTGTCGGTTGCGTTATCGATCATGAGCAAGCTGAACGGCAATTTTACATCGAGTTCCGCCGGATAGTCTCCCTTGACGATCATCGTGAACGAGGCGAACCGGCTATTATGCTTTAAGCTCACGCATAACCCGGGCCAAAATCCGCGCTTCGCCCATATCTCGCCGTCGTTTGCCCGGCTGTTATGATTTGAGCCGATGGTTGCTCCCGCCGCGAGATTGCTTTGACCGCCTATAAAGGTAGAAATCAGGAATGAATTATTATGCTGCTGGCCATGAAACGGGGCGACATAGCAGTGCATGACCTCGCAGCAGGCGATATTCGCGCAATCACCGACGAACGAGTGGGTGACGCGCGCGGCTCTCGATATCGATGCCGCGATTCCGGTCATCACCTTATCAAGCTGAGCCGCCGAATCGATTTTACTTCCATACCCGACAATCGAGTCACGTATCTGAACCGCCGCTCCGACAAAAGTTTTCGTTTCCGAATCGCTCAAAATAACAGAGTTACCAATTATTTCCGCTCCGTCAATGACGGCGCAGGAATCGATTTTAGAGTTGCGTATCGCTTTTGTGTTGATGATGACTGCGTTGTCGCCGATGATGGTTTTTTTTGGGCGATACTCGTGGTTCGACCTTAACGACATCTCTGAAAGTCGTGCCATTAATTCATTGTCACCTCGATATTTAGCCCAAATAAACACGTCGCCGCAATTCATCGCGGGGCAGGGGAGTATCGCTCTGCCGCCGTTTTCATTTATTACGTTTATGGCAATGGGGCGGCAATCGGCATCGTCGCTATAAGAAATCTCGCATACGTTGGAAATGGTAACACTGGCTCCTATTTCCACGTTTCCGTGAAACCCGCTACGCTGAATTTTGTTGGCATCGAACCCTTCGGCGGCTACTTGTACGCTGCTCCAGTTTATAGACCAGCATCCCTGTTTTTCGAGTTGTGTAATTTCCTCGCCGCTCAAGGGGCGGGTGTCGGGTTGTTGTTTGGCGGTTTTTTCCATAGTCTGATAAATATATATCATTCCCGCGAGGCATTGATTTTTTATTTGGCGAGTATTATTTTAACGGTGTAATTTCAATCTAAGGCGGAGTTGATAATGACAAAATCAGGTCTCGACAAACTTGTTGCCGATTTTCCGAAACAATTGGTGGGTAAGCGTGTGGGTGTTGTATGCCATGCGGCTTCTATCGACTTGGCGTATCGGCATGTGATCGATGTTTTGGCGGAGGACGGCAAGTGTAGGCTGTCTGCGATATTTGGGCCGCAGCACGGGCTGTTTGGGCAAACGCAGGATAATATGATCGAGTGGGAGGGAGAGGCGCCGCACCCCGTTTACAATGTCCCGATATACAGCCTCTATGGCGAACACCGTAAGCCTACCGGCAAGATGCTTGATGGGTTGGAGGCATTGATATTTGACGTGCAGGATGTCGGGGCGCGGCCTTATACCTATGTCTGGACGCTTAAGCATTGCATGGAAGCATGTGTCGAAGCGGGGATCCCGGTTTGGGTGCTCGACAGGCCTAACCCTATAGGCGCGGTGGGTATTGACGGGCCGATGTTGTCGGAAGATTATTTCTCATTTGTAGGCGGGGCCGATATTCCGCTTTGCCACGGGATGACGATGGGGGAGATGGGGCTCTTTATCAAAAAACTGTATGTTCCCGATTCCGATATCAATGTGATATGGATGGACGGTTGGCGTCGCAGGTCGCTTTGGACCGATACCGGGTTGCCGTGGGTGCTGCCGTCGCCGAATATGCCTACGCTTGATACGGCGATCGTTTATCCCGGGCAGGTGTTGCTCGAGGCGACGAATTTATCCGAGGGCCGCGGCACGACGCGCCCGTTTGAATTGTTTGGCGCGCCGTTTATCAACGCGCCGGAGTATATTGCCGAGTTGCAAAAATCGAATTTGCCGGGATGCCTTTTTAGAGAGCACAATTTCATTCCAACATTTCACAAATGGGCCGGCCAATTCTGCGGCGGGGTGCAGATACACGTTACCGATCCGAAAACGTTCAGGCCGGTACAGGTCACCGCGGCGATTTTAGGCGCGGCCATAAAACTGTATGGCGATCAATTTGAATTTAAGGACCCGCCTTACGAGTATGAATATGACAAGATGCCGTTTGATATTTTGACCGGCAGTACGGATATGCGCTCCGCGTTGCTTGCGGGGGAGAGCGATGGAGCGATGCGAGAAAAGTGGGAGAAAAATTATGCGGCGTGGAAAGAAGCGTTTGGGGCGGTAGCGTATTATAAAAATTAAAAGGTAGAAAATCTTTCTTAAAATCAAAGGCAATGCGATGCGTGGATTTATTTTGGCGGCTGGATTTGGGACCCGATTGAAACCGATAACGGATGAAGTTCCCAAGGCGCTTGTTCAGGTTTGCGGTGAGCCGTTATTGGCGCATAATCTACGCAGGTTATATCGTTCGGGAGTGTTTTCGGCCATTGGGGTTAATTCGCATTATTTGCATGAGCAGATGGAGCGGTTTCAGGAAGAATCGGAGATACCGTTTGAATTATTTTATGAAAAGGATAAGATACGCGGCACCGGCGGAGCGCTTGATTTTGCGCGGAGCTTTCTTAGTGGGGACGAGGCGTTTTTAATTGCCAATGTTGATATTTTGCATAAATTTGACATTGCGGAATTATCAGCGCGTTTTATGGGTGCCGAGCGAATTTGTTCCCTTGTGTCAATTCCCGCGAGCAATGGTTGCGGGACGATTTTGTATGATAACGTTACCGGTGATTTTTTAGGTACAAACGCCGATCGTAGAAACGGCAGCCTGCCGCCCGTTCCCGATGAACGAAAATCAGATGCCGATTTCACCGGTGTCGCGTTTTACAAACGGGAATTTTTAGATTTTGTAGATGACGACGATTTCTCCATCGTACCAATATGGCAAAGAGCCGCGGTAAACGGGCATACCGTCGGCGTTTTGATTCCCGAAAAAAACGCTTCATGGTGGTTGGACATAGGCACACACGAAGCGCTTAAGCGGATTCACGATGACGTTGACAGCGGGGCAGTAGACTTATGGAACTGACGTCCGAACAAGTTATCGATTTTGTGGAATCGTCAATAACCGATTTTTTATCGTTGTCAATCCCGGATTTTTGTGTTGACGAATGGGGCGTGGAGGTGGCTGGGCAGGCCGCGTCAACACGTCGGTTTCTTCGCGTCTTTCCAAAGTCCCAGCCATCGTCAAAATCATACATACTTGTTTTGTGGAGCAGTAAAGACGAAGATTGGCCGCGCTTTTTTGAAATCGAAACATACATTTCTTCAACAATCCCAATCTTACCGAAAATCTACGCCGGCGATCCGGTTTTAGGTTTTATTTTAGAAGAAGATTTGGGGGCGATAACATTAAAACGATTCTGTCAAGATAATAACGATACGGCAATCGAAAACATGTTTCGCCAAGTGATAGATGTCTTACATACCTGGCATCATCTCAATATCGATAACTGCCAATCCATTGCCTCACGATCTATGGATATGGAAACGTTTTTGTGGGAAACCGATTATTTCGCACAGCATTGCGTTGTCGAATATTTAGGCAACAAAAATCTGTTAACGCAAGATTGGGAAAACGAGCGCCGGCGAATGGCAACCCGCGCCGCGAGTTTTCCGGTCGTCAATATGCACCGTGATTTTCAATCCGAGAATATTTTGATACACGATGGGCGCATACGCTTTATCGATTATCAGGGCGCCCGCCTCGGCCCGGCGCATTATGACGCGGCATCGTTGCTGTTTGACCCATACATCACGCAATTGGAGAGCGAATCGATTGATAGATTGTTGGATTATTATTTTGACAAATATGGACTATCGTCTAATTTCGAAGAAATCGAAGCCGAAAAAAACAATTTTTACATTTGCGCCGCCCAGCGTTTAATGCAAGCTTCCGGCGCGTACGCCAACCTTACCGTCAACAAAAACAAGTCCCACTACCGCGAGTTCATCCCAGTAGCGCTTGAGAGGCTGTCGTCTA
The DNA here is from genome assembly GCA_031286265.1 of Chitinispirillales bacterium. GTDB lineage: Bacteria > Fibrobacterota > Chitinivibrionia > Chitinivibrionales > Chitinispirillaceae > GUT77. The sequence goes on from JAITUP010000154.1 coordinate 7,684, forward strand.
TACTTCATAAACATTTGTCCGATTATCCGGCTATGAGGGCGGTTGTAGACGGTTGCCTTCTCATTTAAGTATTACTTCACCCGTCAAACGTTCACCGTCACCAATAAACGCCTGCGTATTTTTTGTGTTGATTATTGATACGTTTCCGGTAGCGATCACATTACGCCCAAAACGGACATCCCCGGAAATGCTGAACGAATAGCATTCCGCCAGCGACGGCGCGCCGTTTGGGAAACGTTCCTTTAATTGATCGAGGGTTCTGTAGAATCGTTGATCCAGATTCACATCCATTTGTGTAGATTTGTGCCGAGGGCTCATCATCACACGATAATCGTCCGTCAGTTCATAGTAGTCCGACCACAGCAGCAGCAGATCCTCGCAGTTCTTGACAGGCGCGAATCGTGAGCGCGGTATTCGTAGCGCTTCCGCGTTTTCGAATACGGAAATCGCCGTACCCATCGCGCTTTCGAGTTGGAATACGTCGAGTGATTCCGGCTTGCCGCCGCATTCGTGTGTGTCAACTTTTTTCATGTTGCGGATCATCGGCAATTCGAGCGTTCCGTTGTCCCACGCTTCCTTTAGCGCGTCGAGCCGTATCCAAAGATTGTTTGTGTTGAAATAGCGGTGAATACTTGTGTCTCTGAAACTTTCCACGTCTTCTGCCGGGCACTGCGCCGCTTCGCGCAGTATGAGTTTTCCGTTTTTTAATCGCGCGAGGTGGCCGCCCTTGCGATCCATGAACGTTCTTTCCGTTACCTCCATGAGAAATGGTATTTCCTTGGAAGCGAAGTAGCCGAGTATCCGCATATCGAGCGCGGCGTCCAGATTATCTATATTGGAGATGAACGCGTATCTATACCCTTTGTTTAGCAGCATATCGAGAACTCCGGAAGTCAAGATTGCCGCATACAGGTCTCCGTGCCCCGGCGGGTTCCATTCGAGCTGCGGATTTGTTTTGCATTCGACCGGCATAAGGTCTATTGCGCGGATTCTTGGAAATTTGTGCTGCACAAACGATAGCGGGATGTCTGTCTTTATATCGCTATATTGAGAAAGCGCTTCAAGCGAATCATGCTCGGTTTTGAAACTGTTCATCATTATAAGCGGGATGGATATTCCAAAACGCTTATTAAATTCCCTGATCTGCAGCGCGGTGATGTCTAAGAATGTCAGCCCGTTTTTCACCGGTATGAGCGACTTGGCCGCATGTAGCCCCATAGACGTGCCAAGCCCGCCGTTGAGTTTTATGACGACGGCGCGTGGAAGCGCGGCCTGGCCCGCGCCGTCTTTGTCTTCAATTTGCGAATAGTCGTCAAACTCGTTTGCGGCCACGGGTACGATCTCGTTCTCGGCGATGCATCCGCTTTCTCCGCGGCATACATTGCCATAATATCGCACAAACGCGTCGATCACCGTTTTGGGCTGGTTTTCTCGCAGCATCTTGTCGATAAAAAATTGAATTGCTTCGTTAATCTCGTAGTTCAATTTTCATTGTCCTGTCTAGTGTTGGCCAGCATGGCCTCGGCTTCCAATCTATCTCCCAGTTCTTTCAATCGATAATATTGCGTAAGGACTCTTTGATAATATCCCGTAGGCAGTTGCTCTCTGCGCGCTAATGTGCCGCGTACTGTGCCAGGGCCTAAATTATAGGCCATTATGCCTAATTCAAAACTTTGAAACTGCCCTATCATCATTGTCAAAAACGCCGTTCCGATTACAGTGTTTATTTCCGGGTCAAGTAAGTCCTCTTCCGTCAGCCCCCTTATCCCCAACATTCTCGCTGTGAAGAGCGCAGTTTCGTATTTGACCTGCATCAATCCCAGCGCGCCGCTTAGAGCGCCGCTTCTGAATCTGCCGAGCGCACGGGGAGTGAAGCGGCTTTCCACCGCCATCACCGCCAACAGCAGTTCCGGGCTATAGCCGAATTGCTTGCTGTTTGTATAAACGATATTGGCAAGCCTGTCTATTACGTCGGGTCTAATTCTTCTTCCTGCCACTTCCCTCATCAACAGCAGTACGCGCTGCTTTTCACGCAAAGTTTCGAGTTCATGCGTCATACTGACTTTTTCCGTTTTCAGCACGGTGATTTTTTCATCGAGTTCATGTATGGCACTCTCGTTTCTCAGTATGGTCCGAGTGATGTATAGCAATGAGGCAAGCAGTATGCAGATAAAAATTATGCTTGAAAATTCGGATACCCAGACCCCGTTTCTGTCGAACACCATACCGCCGATCCGAAACGGCTTGCGTGGCGGTCGGACGACGTCTTGACTGGCGGTATCTCTCTTTTCATCTTTGTTTTTGTGGTCGCTCACGCGGAATCACCCCTAATTGTTCCAAAGGTTGTAACCGTTCGTTCAACCGCTCAAGCTCAATCTCGGCTGTAATCTTCCAACCGCCAAGCTCGTCGAGTTCGGTGTTTTGCTGCTGTATACGCTGGTTTTGCATTTCGATAATAGATAGTAGCGTCAAAAACCAGCCGCATAGTACGACAAGTAAAAATATGGCGACGGTGCGCGATATGCGGAAACCGGTTTTTTTCCTGAGGGCCTTGCCCTGTTTCTTCAGCAAATTTAAAATCGACGCCTTGGACAGCGATAGCGAACCGGCATCGGGATAAATCGAGAACAGATTAAAATACGGCGAAAACGCACGGGTGAGAGTCTCGTTTTTGAAAATGAACTTGAGATCGCCGCCCTTGCCTTTCAGTGTGTTGAGAAAATTTAAAAACATCGGTACAACAGCGTCGTCTACGCCGGTAACTTTTTCCATATCGATAACAAAAGCGCGGCATCCGTCGTTCATGAGGCTTGTGATTTTTTCGCGGATGTTCGGCACCTGTTCATTATGAAAATGACCGGCGAGCGTCCACCATATAATGCCGCCTCTGCTTTCGAGCGCGATATCTAAGGCTTCAGAACGAATCATTGTTCGCGCTCCTCGCTCTTATTTTTTTGAACCTGATCATACCGGTAAACGCGGCGGTAGAATTTGTCTCAAGCGCAATGGGGTAACTCATAAGCAAAGTCACGCAGTCCGCCATCGGTGTGCGGCCGGGGGGCGCTTTGGGCGAGAAGAGCCAGAGGTCGGCATTTTTCTGGGTGACAAATTCTATCCGCACACCAATTTCCTCATCTTCAATTTCCCAATCGGAAATGCTTTCTATCACAAGAGCCTCATCACCGGCGATGGGTATTTTACGCTTGCCCGCGATGATGCGCGCGCTGCCGGACAAACAGCCGGGGAGCGCGAGCGGCAGCTCTATTCCAAATCTGAAAGAATAATCCGTAAGCGAAGCGTTGCCGAGCTTATAGCTGTACGAAAGTGACGAGCCGTCTTTCTCTAATCCGAAAACCTTGTCCATAATGAGCGGGCAATGACGATCGCCGTCAACAAATCCGCCGTTGCAATTCAAAAGCGCCTTAACGCCGGACGATGTGTTTTTAAAAATGTATTCAAACTGCGAATCGCCAAAGTTTGAGCAGTCTTTAACGATCTCTTTTCTGTAATCTTCGCAAGTGGCAATTCCCGTGAAAATTCTGTCACGGAACCAAAGCCTGCTTTCCCTTGGCACAAAAACACGCGGCCTCGCGCGGACTTCCGGGTTATATGCCGCGCACGCGTTGAACGCCCGCTCGCCGTAGTCGAGCGCATAAGCCTGCGCCCCGTTTTTATGATCTATGTAGAGCTTGAGCGACTTGTTTTCCATAACAACGCTCTTGTAACCGCTACGCAAAAAATCAGTCAGCCGGATGACGCCGTTTTGGGCGTCGCGGTGGCCGAACAACTCCCGCTCAACGTCAATCAACTTGCCGTAAGTCCACAACCGATCCGGCGTGACGCTGAAACCCGTACGTTCAGACGGCAGAAAACGGTTTATATCCTGCGCGAAAAACAGTTGCTTTTTAAGCCGAGCCGATAATTTTGAATCTTTCAATTCACCGACGCAGTCATACACGTCCATCAATTTGCGCTGCATGATGCTAATTTGGTCATGACAATGCAGCCGATTCAGAAAATAGGGCATTGCCGGTTCGTTGCGCGCCTGAATCAAACTTGGTGGAAAATAGTGAAGCCCGAGCGGGGGAGTGCTGTCGAGCACATCCTTAAAACGCAGAGGCTGAAGCTCAAGAATATGCTTGTCGATCTCGGCGGCCGCCATTTCAACCCACTGTTGTCCATCGTCGCCGCCGACTTCCAGCGGATACAGGAATTTCAAGACAAACATCCGCGGCGCGCCGTCCGGCTTGTCGTCTTGATAAACTTCCTTTATCCAGCCGGCAATGCTCCGCGGCGCATTGCGTATGTGGTAAGGCCGCGACGGAAACACCGCCATCGCGCTGCCGGTATACTCGGTGATCCAATATCCCTCGCTGTCCGATTCGTTTTTATCTACGAGCGCGTTGGAAACCACCGCATACTGCAATCCCGCGGCGTTTAACATGTCTATGTGCGACGGCTCCCAGTTCGAAAACGGCGGAACAAACCCCTTTGGCGCCTCTCCGGTCAGTTCCGTAAAGGTCTTCATCCCAAGAGCGATGTTTTCCCCGGTCAGCTTCAACGGTGAAAAACTCAAAAACGGCTCGGTATATCCCATACAGAGCCATTCCACGCTCCCGCGTTTCGCCATATCGCGCAGGGGGGAAGCGGTGAGAGGGCTGATGCACTCCAAGATATATCCCGGCAAAGCGACGTTAAATCGCAGCCGCGGGTACTTGTTGCACAAATCAAGCAGCATTTTTGAAAAACGGGTGATGGAGTCGGATAACTCTTTTTTGCGCATCAAGCCGTTTTTGTAAGGCTGCAGGAGTAGTATAAGGCGGTCGCGTCTCATACATATAATGTAACATTGTGGGGGGGTAAAATCAAAATTTTTAAAATCAAAATCTTCAAAACCGTGTTTTTTGTCAAAAATAGAAAAAATGAAAATATATTTGACATTGTTTATATGCCATAAAGTATTTTACAACACGTAAATTCAATGTGCAGTAACAAACTAATCATTTTAACAGGAGGGTTGTACCATGAAGTACGCAGTAAAATTCTTTGCGGTGTTGTGTGTGTGTCTTGGTTTGGCTTTTTGTGTAGGTTGCGCCGGATCGTCGCCCGAGCAGTCTGTCGATACGCCTGTGGTTCAGGAAGCAGAGCCGGTAGCGGATTACGTTATGCCGTCGGTAGAGCCGGAAGCGGTTGAGCCCGAGCCTGAGGCGGAGGAAGCCTACGACTCGTCGGATGTGAGTGACGAGTATGAAGCGGAAGACTAAGCGATGAGGCGAATTTTGCCGCCGTCATCCTTAAAGTCATAGTTTTACCCAAAAAAGCATGTCGGGGAAAATGTCAACAAAAATGTCGATGAAAATAATGCGTTTGGCATTAACGATGATATCGCTTGCGGGCATGTACCAACTGCTTGCTCCACAAGCGTCCCCGATATCTTCTCCGCGCATCCCGGTCGCCACGAGCTGGTCGGGTACGCGGGAACTCGCGGCCGGTTCTCCCGAAGCCGCGCTACTCGCTGTCCAAAATGATACGATTTCCACCGTTGCCGATACGCTTTTGCGTCTTTTTAAGATTGGGACGATAAACGCAACCCTCGGAAACGCCGCCGATGCCGTGGCCGCGCTCAATACCGTCAATATCAGAAGCCCGCTTCTCAGGCCGCTCGCTTTAGAACAGATTGGCGACGTGCATTTATCTCAAGGCGACCACGTGAGGGCTATGGATGCCTATTCGTCCGTGTTGGCCGTTGCGGGGCTTCCGGAAAAATATCGCCAGCATATATTTGCCAAAATCAGGCCGCTTGTCGCCGATCACCGCGTTCCTTTGCCGTCCAATCGTAACTGGGTTGCGGAATATCGCCGTTGGGAGCAGGCACAGCGTAGATTTGATATCGACGGCCTTGAGGCGGCGTTCGATTCTTTGACGGCCGCCGGTTTCATCGCGCGGGCCGATTCTCTCTTCGAGAGGCATCTGCCGGATATTAGCAGGCTCGACGCGTGCAGGCTCGTGGAGCGCGTTTTCAGTGTGCGGCCTATTGATTCCCAAACTTCCACAAGATTTCTTCTGAACATGGCGGCACAGGCTAACGATTGCCGCTTCCGCGCAACGGCGCAGCGGATGTTCGACGCGGCGCAGGAGCGTTCGGATTTTACCACGGCTCTCCCGGCACGCGATGCGCTTCTGCTATCGGCCAACATTGCCTTTAGCGGTTCGCGATGGAGAGAAGCCGGTGAACTATACGGCAGATTTCATGCCGCACACGGCCCAGATTCCGATGTATTGATGAACGCCGCGCGCTCGTACCGCAACCTCGGCGATCACGACGAGGCCCGGAAGTGGTACGATCTTCATCTAAGGCATTTTCCGGGGAACAGACAGTCGAATGAAATCTTATGGCTGCGCGCGTGGGATTTTGAGGTGAGCGGGGAGTATGTTCAGGCGGCGGCGGCCTACAGACGTGTGATGGGCACCAACAGCAACAGGGTTGAAGAGGCTCATCTCAGGCACGCGCTTTGCTACTACAAGATGGGGCAACACGATAGCGTTATTGTACATCTCAACACATTTCAGAGCAGACTTCCGCGGTCTAACAGAATTATGGCGAGCATGTTCTGGCAGGGCAAGGCCCATGCGGCCGCGGGCAGAACGCAGGAAGCGCACAGGGTTTGGAACAGAATCGTGCAGCTCAATCCTGCCGATTATCACGCTCACCGTGCGAGTGCGCTTATGGGCGTAGAGCATCAGGTCACGACATCGGCGGCCGCGCAGATGACGGACGCGCAGGCGCGTGAATGGCTCAACTCGGTATCACCGGCATCAACACGGAAGAGGTTGACCGCGCAGGACACTACCGCCTTGCGTCGCGGCGCTGCGCTGCTCACCGTGGCGCGGCCGGAGGTCGCCGATTTTTTCTTTGATAATTATGTGCGTAATTTTGGCGGCAACTTGCAACTGCAGGTTGAAATATCCACCGGCTACGCCCTTGCCGGCAGCCCGACGCTATCGTTTAACGTGGCCCAGCGGCTCTCATGGCGCATCCCTATAAACCAAAGAGCGCGTATACCGTTACAGGCGCTCGCCGTAATGTATCCGTCGGCTTATGCGCCGACCATTACATATTATGCCGAACGGTTCGACATTAATCCGCGTTTTGTGAGTTCCATGATGATGCAGGAGAGTACTTTTAATCCGATATTAGTTTCGCACGCCGGCGCCGTCGGGTTGACGCAAATCATGCCGGCTACCGGCAGGGATATAATCGCGAGAGAGTTGAACGAACCGTTTACGGTTGATTCTCTATACAGTTACAGATACAACATCAGGTTCGGAACCTATTACTTGAGCAAGCGTCTCGCTCAGTTTGGCGGCAACCACGTTTTGGCATTAGCCGCTTATAACGCCGGAGCGCACAACGTTAATCAATGGCTTGAGCGCAGAAAATACGAAGACGACGACGTTTTCATCGAAGATATAGGTTTTAGAGAAACGCGTACGTACGTAAAAATAGTCATGGGCACCTACTGGACATATCAGGCGCTCATGGGCATCCCGGGATATGAATATTACACACCAACCCGCACGTCGATGATAGGTGAGACCCATCCGGGGGCGATACCGCAATGGATTAACGAGCGATGAAACGGATAAAAAAATTAATATTTTTAACATTTCTTGTAATGACCGTCGTTCCGGCATTTTCACAAGACGCCACGTTCCATTTTTTCCCGCGATACGCAGCCTATTTAAGAAATACGGATATGCAGCTAAAAGGTTCTTTTTACTATAAGGCAAATACCGACAGAAAAATCGTCGCCTTGACTTTTGACGACGGTCCGTCCGCTCACACCGAAAGGCTTACCGCTCTACTGAAACGCAAGGAATGCCCCGCCGCTTTTTTCCTTGTAGGTCAGATGATGACGGGAAACAGAAACAGATTACAATTCTATAACGACAGCCTGTTTGAAGTGGGGGCTCACAGTTATTTCCACTTCAATTCAAATGGCGCGGCCAATGCCAATACTATCAAGAACGATTTTCAAAGATCGATGAACGCCTTTTCATCTCTAATGCCGGACCACACGGTAAAATATTATCGCCCGCCTTACGGTATCGTCCATAGAAATGTTATCGACCAGATGGAAGCCCATAATCTGCAAGGCGTATTGTGGAGTTTTGATACTATGGATTATTTGAGGCCGAGACCCACAAGGCAAAAAGCTATCAATGATATAAATTCACACCTGTCTAATGGCGACATTATACTGGCTCATGAGGGTATCAATTTAAATTTATTGGAAGAAATGATTGACACGATAAGAAACAACGGTTTCACAATAGTAAAACTCAGCGAATTAATGGAATATCCAAATATTATTCCATTTTAAATAAATAATTAAGGCGCCAATTAACTCTTGCGCCGCGCTACTCAACAACTGCATTTAGAGCAGTGATGTTGCCGGGCGGCACCGCGCAAGAGTTAATTGGGGGATTAATAATGCGAAAAAAGAAAGGGAGTGGGGGATTGAATACAGATTTTTTCAAAAGATTAGTCGGTGCGATAGTGATAACGCTCGCGCTGGTTCCGTCATGTGAGGGGAGCGCCAAAAATCAGCGGGACGGAGCTTCGGGCGATGCTGTAATTGGGGCCTCTGGCCTCACTCTGTTATTCCCGCGCATAACTTCTCCCGACATAATTTGGGCGGGAACGAAAGAGCTTGCCGCCGGTTCTCCAAAGACAGCGTTACACGCGGTTCAGAGTGTTACTCCGGTCTCTTTCGCCGATTCTCTTTTATACTTTTTCAAAATCGGAACGATACAGGCCGCTCTCGGAAATTTTGACATCGCTCTAACCGCGCTCAATACCGTCAGCGTCAATAGCCCGCAACTCGCGCCAATCGCAATGGATCAGGTCGGTGATATCCGTATGTCTCGAGAAGAATACGAAAAAGCAATGGATGCCTACTCATCCGTACTCTCAAACGAAGGGCTTCCGGAAAGATACCGTCATCACGTATTTATCAAAATCGGTTTCCTCGTCAATAGCAACAACATTTCACTGCCCGATGGCGCTGTGTGGCTTGAAGAATATCGTACATGGGAGGAGGCGCTCGACATCGAACCGCCCGAACCCACGCCTGCGGCTCCGACGCGCTCAAGGGAGCAAAATAGATTGTGGATGGAAGCGTGGCGTCTTGAACTGGACGGGAAATTTATGCAAGCCGCGGAAGCATACAGAGAGGTATTCGCCATTGACGACGGCCCAAGGACTCATGAGGCCCATATCAGGCACGCGCTTTGTTATTACAAGCATCGCCAATATGACAGCGCCATCGTACACCTCGATAAATTTAGAGAAAAATTTCCGCGCTCAAGCCAAATCCTGACGGCGATGTTCTGGCAGGGTAAGTCCCACGCGGCCGCGGGTAGGACAGAAGAAGCGCACAATATCTGGAACGCGATAGCGGAGCTCGATCCGATTGACTATCACGCTCATCGCGGGAAACAGCTCATGGGTGAAGAGCATCGGATTTTGTCGCCGGTCGGTTTTCAGATGACCGATGTACAGACCCGCGCGTGGCTTGATTCCATATCGCCGCCTGATGATAAGAAAAAATTGACTGCGGAAGACCTTGCCAATTTGCGGCGCGGCGGCGCGCTTCTTGCCGTTGCGCGGCCGTTGATTGCCAATTTAATCTTTTGGGATTATGAGCGCGATTATTTTGGCAACCTGCTGCTGCAATTTGAAATGGCCGACGCCTATGCCCGCGCCGGCAACCCGGCGCTGTCGTTTAGTGTGGCACACCGGCTTGCCTGGCGTGTACCCATGCAACACAGAAGGGATAGGCCGCTGCAATTGTTAGCCGTCATGTTCCCGCCGTTCTATGCGGATATCATAACGTACTATTCCAATAAATACGGCGTCGATCCACTCTTCGTGAGCGCGGTGATGAGGCAGGAGAGTATTTTCAACTACAGACTTGTATCGCACGCCGGCGCCATCGGGCTAATGCAAATCATGCCAAATACCGGCAGAAGCATAGCACAACAGCTTGAACTGCCGTATGATGTCGATTCATTATACAGCTACAGATATAATATAAGATTGGGGGTACACTATTTGAGTACGCGTTTCGCCATGTTCGACGGCGACCCTGTTCTTGTGTTGTGCGCCTACAACGCCGGTGCGCGTAATGCCGTTAGATGGCGTAACAACAGAAATAATCCTGATGATGACGTATTTAACGAAGATATAGGTTTCAGGGAAACACGTATATACGTGAAACGAGTGATGGCCAACTATTGGACAAACCAACAGCTCGTAAACACGCCGGGATACGTGTATTACCAACCGGCGCTGATAAAAGAAAAACAGGAGATCGCCGAATAAAATATCTATATTACATATCACTGCCGTCTCATAAGATTTTACTGTTTTTTTTAAAATCTTTTTTAAAAACCTTTTTTTTAAAATGTGTCGCCTAACCTCCTGATACCGCTCCGTAATGTTTGGGACAACAAAGGGTCGTTTGAATGGGAAGGGCGATGTTCATTCGGGTGAGGTTGGGGTGCGGTGGTTTTTTTAAAAACCTTTTTTTAAAATGTGTCGCCTATCCCCCTGATACCGCTCCGTAATGTTTGGGACAACAAAGGGTCGTTTGAATGGGAAGGGCGATGTCCTTCCATGCGCGGTTGGGGTGCAAGGATTACAAACCACATCCCCCGTAATCGGTTTTAGGATATGGGTTTTAGCGTAGGTCGGTTTTAGGTGGGGGCGTTGCGGGGGATTTCCCCCGCAGAGGGGGTAGCGGAATAAAAATATTGGCTCTGCCAATATTTTTATGGAGCGAGGGGGACACGTCCCCCCTTAAAATATGTTTTGACTTTGACTTTGATTTTGACTTTGACGTTGATTTTAAAGACTTAAAGATTTAAAAGATTTAGAAAAACTATAAGGGAAGGTTTTGTTTTTTCTTCAGCCCGCCGTCGTTATACATTAATTTTACATGCGCCTCTTTCAAATTCAATCGGTGTAAAAAGGAAGATATTTTGTCCAAATTTTCATCCGTATCGGTTATACCGGGGATGAGCGGTGTTCGGGGGATGGTTCTGATTTTTTCTTTGGACAAGAGGGATAAATTTTCAAGTATGATTTTATTGTCTTTCCCGGTGTATTTGATATGCTCGGACGAATCTATCAATTTTATATCATAAAGTATACAATCAAGGTATGGCAGTAATAGCTTTTGAAAATCTTTAAAATCAAAATACCCGCTTGTTTCCAATGTGCAGGAAATACCGTTTTCGCGCAATATTTTTGCGAGTTCTCCGGTGTATTCCATAAATAAAGTTGGTTCTCCGCCGCTGAAAGTGACTCCGCCGCCCGACGCTTCATAATATGCGGCGTCCTCTTTTATAATTGATAATAATTCGGAAAATTCATAGCTTTTACCGATTGACGTTTCGGAGCCGTGGAAATATTCGACTTCGCTTTTTTTCGATTCGGGATTATGGCACCACGAACAATTTAGAGGGCAGCCTTTGAAAAACAGCACCGTTCTAATTCCGTCGCCGTCGTCGATGCAGCCTCTTTTTATGTCGAAGATTAGCGGCTTTTTCATAAAAAATCGTATCCTACTTTTTAGGTACTTTACCCGTAGCCATCAACTTTAATCGCACTGCCATATAGGCGAATTTATTGAGATAGTTGATGTTCCCTTCGAAATTCACGTCTTGGTTCAATATTGAATCGAGTATATCGAGCGATTCGGAAAAAAGCATCGAAATAAGTGTTTTCCCGTCCTTGAATATAAGTGTAAATTCGGGGTCGCGGATTTGTTTTCGTCCGACTCTGAGCTTGTTGCTTTTGAATTCCGCGGTAACATAAAGTTTGCCGCTTTTATCTTTAAAAACGTACTTTGCATCGAACTTTTTTATATTCAACCGGTATACAGGATCAATGAATAAAACAAACTTCATAAGATTGAGCAAAACTGTCAAAAGCGCACCAGCGGCAATGCTATCAATACCGCTATTGTGGGTTTCAAAAATCGAATTGAGTTTTTTAAAATAACGATTTGCACGCGTTTTTCTAAAAAGTATACGATTAATTAATGCCCTAAAGATATTCATTTTATTCCTCCTGTTTTCCGGTTTGTACGTCGTATTCCGCGCGTTTAATCAATTCGTCTTTCATGTGGTCGGTTAAATCGTTAAAATACGCCGAGTATCCCGATACACGAACTAATAAATCGCGATACTCTTTGGGTTTTTTCCGTGCTTCGCGAAGCTTTTTGTTCGACATCGTATTGAACTGAATTTGCAAACCGCCGTTTGCGAAATATCCCTCAATAAAGGCACAAAAATTCTTAATATCGTCTTCGTCCAATTTCATAAACTTGATGTTTAACGCGATTCCGCCCGGCATATTGTCGCCCCCAAGCGCGGCTACGGCGTTGAGGCATTCTGTTAAATTTTTCGCCGCGCCCGCTACGGGGGTAATCCCGCTTGCGAAAAATTCTCCCGCCTTGCGCCCGTTGGGAAGCGCGTGGGTAATCTTCCCCTGCCCGGAATGATTTGTCATGCTCCAGAAAGAGGAACGGTATTTTCCCTTTCGATTATTAGTATAACCCTGATAAGTTTTGTGCAAAAACTTTACTAATTCGCATGATATGCCTTTGCCTCCCGCGGTTTCGTCCGACGTACCGCATTTGCGCGTTTTTTTTGACTTGCTTCCTACGGTTTCTTCTAACGTACCGTATTTGCGCGTTTTTTCTGAAAGGTACAAACGCAATCCCTCTCCGGTATCACCTTCGAAGTTATTTTCAACCGCGTCAATAACTTCTTTCATCGTATATTTTCCGTCTTCAAACACGCATTCGATGGCATTAAGTGAATCGACGACATCGGCGAATCCTATATTGGTCGCGCCCGACGAGTTATACACAGCTCCTCCCGAAACGAGGTCAACGCCTTTATCCAGCGGCCCGTCAAACAGCGCCGAAAGCAATGGGGACGGCGCTATTTTTTCGTG
>JAITUP010000176.1 GCA_031286265.1 Chitinispirillales bacterium
GGAAGACGGTGAGATTGCCGCAGTTCTCGATATAGTGATAAGAGGCGCCGTAGCTTTTTAGTTATTGATGACATTTTTTTATAATTCAATCCAACAGGGATGCGGTATGGGCAAATTAAGGGATATTTCAGGGTGGATCATCGCGGCGGCGCTGGCGGTGGTTTTGGGGGTTGGGGCGGTCGGGTGTGCAAAGCGCGTACAACAGGTTGGCGAGGAGCCGGAGCAAATTGCAGATATCGAGCAGATACAAGAAGCGGAAGCGGAGGTAGAGCAAGCGGATATCTATAACGATGAAGCGGATTTTGAGTTTTGCGTTTGCTAGTTGCCAACTGACCGGCATTACCATTCCCGATGGTGTGACTACGATTGAGAAAGGTGCGTTTGCCGTAAATCAATTAACCAGCATTACCATCGGCGCAAACATTGATTTACTCAAGCCCGAATACCACATCAATGAAACATTCGGTGGTTCTTTTGCCGACACTTACAATTCCGCCGGCAGAGCGGCTGGAACCTATATCCTGCGTGACGGCGTCTGGTCGAGGCAGGAGTGAAAATTATCCTACTCCGCTATCCACTCCCCAATCTCCCTTTTCCCCTCGTCAATCGCTATCGCCAATTTCTTAGCGTTTGCGTATGGCTCGTCGTACTGCCTGCCGTTAATCTGCGCCATCGCTTCCTGCGCTTTCTCCGCACAGTCATCATTACGGGCGATTTTGATTTCGATTTTTATGGGGTTCATGACAATCTTCCCGTTAAGGTTAAAGGTACAAAAATCGCCTATTCCTTTACAATAATTTTTATTAAGGACGAACACAACGCACGGAAAACAGGTGCGTCTTGACGGTGGCTAACCTGCGCACGTTCGAGACATCCCAAAGCATGTGCCGGCACCACGCGTTGTCCGTGTCGTCCTCCGTGGTACTCCACCAATAGCCACTGAGGCCAATACCACCTCCCACTCTCCAGCGATTACTGTGGCTGCGATCGCCGCTGCCGGAGCCGCCGCCCAACGCCGAAAAATAAAACTCGTCGCAGCCGACACCGCCGCTTGCCCAGCTATCTCTAGCCTGCAGCTTCTGTCCTGCAATACTACCAACACTACTCCGATCCGATTTAAAATTTTGATCAACATATCTATCAACATATCTCACAAGAATATCCCACTCGGCATCACTTGGGATATGCCAGCCGTCAGGGCAAACGCCTTGAACGCCGCTGGGTGCCGCGCTTGAACTTGGCGCTCCGTTCATAACCGTTGCCCAGTCATAAAGACGGCCGTAAAATTCGCAGTTGGGCGCATTGTCAGCGTAACACGCGCTGCCATCCGCGTTGAAATTCAAATTCTCGGCCATCCATGTTTGTGTCCCGATTTTCACTGTACGATACGTTTGCCCGTCTCTGGGGTCGATGAAAGTGGACGTGTCGGGGGCCGGCCAGATTATCCGTTCTTGTACGATACTTTCCTCCCGGCCTCTAACGCAACGCACAGACATCCCGATATTTTTGTTGTTTCTGCCCTCGTTCACGCGCTCGTCGAGCGAGTGCATGTTCCAGGACTGCGCATAGTTCCGAGCGAGATCCGCGGCGCTCCACCAATAGCCTGTGCCGCCGCAACAACCGCAGGCGGTGCTGCTGCCGGCATCGTAAAAGCCGCCAGCGGTGCGGAGACCGCCGGGTATTGCCGAAAAACCAAGCACGTCCGTACCATTCCTTGGATTGGTGCGATAATATTCAATTTCACTGTCCCTCCACTCGCTTGTTGATTTAAGCGCCTCGCCGGCTACATCGAGGCCTCCGGCGGCGTCAATCAAATCATCCCAATCTTCGCGAACAGGCAGCCGCCACCCCGCCGGACAGGCCGCCAGCGCCGCGTTCCAGTTATAAAGCCGTCCGTATTTTTGACAGCTAACCTCATCATCGTAATCACTGCACCAGGAGCTATCGGTTTCATAGTTTAGATTTTCCGCCATCCACGTCAATTCACCTATCCTTACCGTCCGATACCTCTGCCCGTCCCGCACATCGATAATAAAATTATCATCATTCGAGACATCATTAGATTCGAGGTCTTTATCGGCAGTTTCTTTGATTTTTTTGGCAATGTCTTTTTCGGAGATATCGGACTTGCCAGCTTTGTAGCCGGCTCCTCCGCAGGCAATGAGGATAAGCAGCGCGGTTGTTGTTGCCGCGAGGGTGATTTTTATGGTGTTCATGGCAATCTCTCCGTTAAGCATGAAAAATGTCCGAATATTATAAAATATACATTTCCGCAGCCCGCAGATATCCCGTTATAATCAAAAAATTAATTACACCTATGCTTTGAAATGTATTATATTTACTGTCATAGTCTCGACATGAATTTTTTGATAAGCGATTTTCAACAATACTGGCGCGAAAATAGCGATATCTGGATAGACCGCTACAAAACCGAATTGTATCAATACAATGAAGCCGCCGCGCATTTAGTCATACAGGCATTTCTGCAGCGTATAATCAACGGCGGCGGATACATCATGCGCGAAATGGCGCTCGGGGCGGGACGGTGCGATTTGTGCGTGGTCTACGGCAACCAAAAATATCCCATCGAACTCAAAATATTGCAATCCA
Source organism: Chitinispirillales bacterium (assembly GCA_031286265.1). Taxonomy (GTDB): domain Bacteria; phylum Fibrobacterota; class Chitinivibrionia; order Chitinivibrionales; family Chitinispirillaceae; genus GUT77. The sequence goes on from JAITUP010000176.1 coordinate 2,611, forward strand.
TAAGAAACCAGTCAAAAAAATTTGAACAGATATTAAAATACATGGACAGCGTAGGCTCGAATGTCGGATGGCTCGTTATTTTTGATAAGGACACAGAAAAATCATGGGACGAAAAGGTTTACACGAAGGAAGAAATTTTTGACGGGAAGAAAGTTATTGTGGCGGGGTGTTGAGGGGTATCCCGCCGATATTCATTATAATCAAAATCCAAATTTATTCACAAACATTTATTCCAATGCTATTTTTACGAACGTTTGGCACCTTATCATCCTCGAAAATGGCGAGTGTTCGTTATAACACAGGAACCTCCAAATCATTTTGTCGTAGTCTTGTTAAAAAAATTGTTTTTTCATAAGCCACTAATGTATATTATAGCCATGAAGCTAAATATCCCACCAAAATACCGTCAGGATATTGAAAACGCCACGTCTTTGCTCAAAAGTGAGGGCTGCGAGGCGGTTTATCTCTTTGGGTCGCTGGTTACCGGCACATATCATGAGGATTCTGACATCGATATAGGGGTAAAGGGGCTTCCCGATGGAAAATATCTTGATTTAGGCTCACGGCTTTATTTCGATTTTGACAATAAAATTGATTTGGTTGATTTTGATAACAATGAAAATTTTTATTTGCTACTGAATCGACTGGGTGAGGTGGTTGAAATTGACTGATAACGTTAAAGAAAAAGTCCTACATGAAATATCTCGATTTGATGAATCGTTGCTTGTTGCGAGTTCAATAATAAAATCGTGTAAGGAACAAGTACCTAATATCGCTGAAAAAATCGCGATGTCTCAAATACTGCACTCGTTCTATAATGCCATAGAAAGAACCGCTACTATCATTTTGAAAGCCATGGGTGAAAAAATACCTAGTGGCGACAGATGGCATAAAAAATTGCTTGATATGATGTTTGGCGCTAATTCGCTGGAAATTGAAATTATCAAGCAATGCTCAAAATCACAATTGGAACGGTATTTGTTTTTTAGGCATGTCGTAAGGCAAGCCTATTGCTTTGAGTTAAGATGGAATGATATGGAAGTATTAGTAAACGACTTCGAAAAAGTTTGGAAAGCCGTTAAATCTGATTTTGTAGCATTTGTAGAAAACAGCCCAATGAGCCAAACAAAGTGATTCCAACTTCCTTTATAAATGAAATGTGAGGATACTTTAAAGGACAGGGCAGGACTATCAGGAAAGCGTGGCCATTGCAAGTTCCGGTAAGCAGAACTTCAATTCTGAACACAACGTACTGACATGCCACTACCCTTGCGGCCGCTGGGTTCGCCCATGTGCCATAAGGCCAAGTCCACGCCCCGGTACCAAGCGCGACCCGTATCGTGCTCCGTAGCGCTCCACCATATGCTTTGATCACCGACAAGGGAGAATTCGCCACCGATGATACGGGTGCCGCCGGGCAAAGCCGAAAAGCCAAAATCATCGGTGCCGTTCCAATGTGGCTGCCTTGATTTAAGCTTTGTACCGGCATTTGTCCAGATATATACCCCTTCTTTATATTTCTCGCGCTGAGCGCCTGTAGTCCGAGCCAAATCGTTCCAATCAGCACTGTCGGGTAAACGCCAACCCGGCGGGCAAGCCGCCATAGCCG
>JAITUP010000185.1 GCA_031286265.1 Chitinispirillales bacterium
ACATGCGCGAAGTGGAAATCCCTGCCGACTTGCTCGACGAAGAGAAAAAAAAGCGCACCGAAATGCTTGATGCGATCTCGATGTTTTCCGAGGAACTGATGGAAAGCGTTCTGGATGGAAAAGAAACCGCTTCGCAGATTATGGCGGCCATCAGAATCGGCACGCTGTCGCTCGAGTTGACCCCGGTGTTTATGGGATCGGCGTATAAGAATAAAGGCATACAGAAACTGCTCGACGCGGTAATTAACTATCTGCCTAATCCTGACGATGTCGAAAATCACGCCCTCGATCTCGGTAACAACGACGAAATGATCCCCCTAAACTCCGACCCCAAGGCGTCGATGATCGCGCTTGCGTTTAAGCTTGAGGACGGGCAATATGGGCAGCTTACTTATGTGAGGATATACCGCGGAACGCTTAGAAAAGGCCTCGAACTCACAAACACCCGTAGCAGCAAGCGGTTCAAGGTTGGCCGCCTCATCCGTATGCACGCCTCGTCTATGGAAGATATCACCGAGGCCGGGCCGGGCGACATCGTCGCGCTGTTTGGTATCGAATGCGCGTCCGGCGATACGTTTACAGAGGGCGGTCTCAACTACGCTATGACATCCATTTTCGTGCCCGAACCGGTCATATCGTTAGCCATCAAGCCGGTCGATAAAAAGGCCTCCGACAACATGTCCAAGGCGCTCAACAGGTTTACGAAAGAAGACCCGACGTTCAAGACATTTGTAGACCCCGAATCAAACGAGACAATCATTCGCGGCATGGGCGAGCTTCATTTGGAGGTCTACATCGAACGTATGAGACGCGAATATAAGGCGGATATCGAGACCGGTATGCCGCAGGTAGCGTATCGTGAGACGGTGACTGCGGCGGCAAGGTTTGATTATACTCACAAGAAGCAGACCGGCGGCGCGGGTCAATTCGGGCGCGTGGTAGGCATGCTCGAACCCAACGCCGAATCGAACTATGAATTTGTAGACGCTATAAAAGGCGGCGTAATCCCCATTGAATATATCCCGTCCTGCGACAAGGGCTTTAGAGCGTGTCTTCCAAAAGGCAGAATTATCGGCTTCCCCATCGTGGGTGTGAAGCTGACGATAGACGATGGGAACTATCACCCGGTAGACTCGTCCGATATCGCGTTTCAGCAGGCCGCGATCGGCGGATTCTGGCAAGCGTTTGAGAAAGCGAAGCCGGAGATACTTGAGCCTATAATGAAAGTGGTTATAGACACTCCGACCGAGTTTCAGGGCAGTGCGCTCGGCAGCATAAACCAGCGGCGCGGCATTATCGTTTCGACTACCGAGGAGAATAACTTTACATCGATAGAAGCGGAGGCCCCGCTTAGCGAGATGTTTGGTTACTCCACGGCTTTACGTTCGCTGACCCAAGGCAAGGCGGAGTTTACGATGGAATTTTTGAAGTATAGCAAGGTGCCCGCGAGCGTAGCGGAAGCGTTGAAAAAGAAGTATCTGGAGGAAAAAAAGAAGTAATACAGGGTAAAAATCGTTCGTTATTGCAGACGTAGCGAAGTAATGACAGAAGCGAGTGATTTTTCCTTGAAAAAAGTTGTGTTACCGTAAACAGTCAATACTATATTATTATGAGGCAGACGCAGTCCGTCCATAAAAAACTGAGAGGAGCCGATTATTATGGAAAACGAAGAGCTAATATCCCGCAGTCCACTGCGGATTTTTGAGAAATCCACCCAGGGCGGGATTGGCAAAGGCAATATTGGCATTTTCGCGGCGCGCAAGGGCGTGGGCAAAACCGCGTGCCTCGTGCACATCGCCACCGACCAACTCTTGCAGGATAAAAATGTCATCCATGTGTCGTTTGCGGCAAACACTGCCCATATCGCTACATGGTACAACGATATCTTCAGCGAAATCGCGCGGGTATGCAACGTCCGCGACTCCGCGATCATATACGACCGAATCACCAAAAACAGAGTGATCATGAACTTCAAGCAAAACGGCCTCACCATAGACAGGATACTCGGCAGCGTGAAATCAATGATAAAGGACGGGCATTTTGTGGCCGATGTGGTGGTGATAGACGGCTACAACTTCGCAAAGTCTTCAAGCGAAGAATTTGCGGCGTTCAAAAAATTTGCGAGTGAACTGCAAATCTCCATCTGGTTCAGCGCTACGACACACCGCGAGGCGCCGGAAAAAGACGAGAAGGGCGTCCCGCTGGCGCTCTCCCAATTCATGGGCGACACCTCAATCCTGATCCTGATGGAACCGCGCGGCGAGTACGTACATTTGAATCTCGTAAAGGATCACGACATCTTCCCGTCGCCCGATAGCCTGCATCTGAAATTAGACCCGCAGACCATGCTAATCGCGGAAAAGGGATAAAATTGAGCGCCGCGACCGATTTTGATCTCGGGCTTGCGGCATCGTCATTGGCTAACGCCGAGATAAACAAGTTGCGAGCGAAGCGAACAAGTTGCTTTGTTTCGCTCGCGACGACGGTTTTTGTTGCCGCTTTAGGTCAATTATAAAATCCAGGGCAATATATGGACGAATCGAACTTAACACTCCGCGGAACGGTCGTCGAAGAACAGAAAAATTACTATATAGTATCGACACAGCAAAATGATTTTCGATGCACCATTAAGGGAACCCTGCTAAAAAAACAAAAACACCGCATATTCACCGGCGATTCTGTCAACATTCGGATAATCAATGACGATACGCTCGAAGGCGTAATCAGCGAAGTCTTCCCACGAAAAAACTTTCTGCCCCGTCCGCCGCTTGCCAACCTGTCGCAAGTGATATTCATCAACTGCTTAAAACATCCGCGCCTCGACGTGGAAGCAATCGATCGATTTCTGTTTTCCGCTTCAGCGTACGATATAGAAGCGGTCATCGCTTTTAATAAAATCGATCTGCTTGATGAGGATGAATTGCGAGAACTTGAAGAAGTCGCGCGCTACTATGAAAACATCAACTATAAAACCATCTACACATCCGTCCCGGGAAATCGAGGTATTGCGGAATTAATTGATCTCTGCGAAAATAAAACGAGCGCGTTTACGGGACTATCCGGCGTTGGAAAATCGAGTTTGTTATCATTGATATTCCCCGACATCGAATTCAGGACAAACATCGTTTCAGGAGCGCACGGCAGAGGCACGCATACCACTACGCATATACAACTTCTATCTCTAAACAAAAATACATTCATCGCCGATACGCCCGGATTCGCTTTTGTCGACGTGCCGACGGTACCGGAAGACACCGTGGCGTCGCACTTCCCCGAAATCGAAAATATCGTCGGCCAGTGCCGCTTCAACAACTGCATCCATGACTCCGAGCCCGGCTGCAAGATCATAGAATTAGTAGAATCCGGTGAAATCGCCCCGTGGCGCTTGGAGCATTATTTAAAAATTTACCAAGATATGGTTAAACGTAGGAAGGCGTATCTGTAGGGAGCGGGATTGGCGGCCAACGGGATCAGTATTTCAAATATTTCTCCGCCAGCGCAAGGCGTTTGCCTTTTAGCGGCAGATTGCCTGATGATGATATAATGCTGCCGCTTTTGCGCATTTTAAGAATGCGCCGCGCGGTTGTTGGGCCTATGCCCGGAACGCGCAGTAAAGTGTTTTCATCCGCCTTGTTGACATCAACAGGAAACTTTTCCGGATGACTTTCGACCCACACTAGTTTTGGATCGCGGTCTGTAAAAAGACGCCCGTTTTCATCAAACGTTATATCGTCCGCGCGGAATCCGTATTGGCGGAAGAGGAAATCAACTTGGTATAGGCGATGTTCCCTCACAAAACCGTCGCTCGAATCGATAATCCCGCGCCGCTCTCCGGGTATTGTTTCGTTGCCTAATCCGCGCTGATATGATGAAAAATAGACCCTGTTCAAATTCAATTTTTTGTATAGCCCATATGTATATTTTATGATTTCGGCATCGTTTTCATCCGCCGCGCCAACTATGAATTGCGTGGTTTGCCTGACACGTGAGTGTTTCATGCCTTTGCCGGTAAGCTCCGCGATGCGCTGCATTGGGTGGATGATGTCTTTCAGGTAATCTTTCTTTTGCGATAGCGCGGAAAAATGTTTTTCACCGGGGACTTCAATGTTTACCGATACCGCGTTGGCTAATGATACCGCCTGATCGATAGCTGCGTCGCTTGCGCCGGGTATGACTTTTAGATGTATGTATCCGCGATATGCGTATTTGCGGCGCAAAATTTCGGCTGTGCCGTTCAACAGGTCCATCGTTCCATCCGGCGACCCCACTACCCCACTGCTTAAAAATATGCCGATCAGCCTTTCTTTGCGCTGATACTCCATAAACAGTTTGGCCATTTCGTCTGAACTTATCGTGCACCTCGGAACATCGCGGGCGGCGCGGAACGGACAATAGCCGCAGTCGTTGCCGCAAACGTTGGAAATGAGCGTTTTGAGCATTATTGAATATCCGCCGCTCGGCAGCGATACCGGATAGAGCCACCCGCCGTCTTTCCCGCGGACACGGTGGTCGGGCCCGCCGCGCGTCCCACAGGCGCAGGCAAGATCGTATTGCGAGGCATCGGACAATAATTTTAGCTTATCAAGAGCATCCACTTACACAAAATAATTAAAAATTTGCATTTTGGCTTTAATTTTTTTATTTTTACGCTATTATGACGCTTGAACGATTTTTCAAGGAAAATCCGGCAGCCGCGCTCGGCTTTTCGGGCGGGGTCGATTCATCCTACCTGCTTTACGCGGGATTGCACTATGGCGCGAAAGTGAGAGCGCTTTTTGTAAATTCCGTGTTTCAGCCGAAATCCGAACTGGCCGACGCATATCGGTTAGCCGAACAGGTAGGCGCGGAAGTCTCCGTTATCGAGGTGGATATTTTAAACGACGCGTCAATCGCCTCCAATCCGCCGGAACGTTGCTATATTTGCAAAACGATGATATTCAAAATCATACGCGAGCAAGCGCTTGCGGACGGTATCCCGCTTGTCATAGACGGGACAAACGCCACAGACAACGCGGGCAACCGGCCCGGCATGAGGGCGCTTGCCGAGCTTGGCGTCCGGTCGCCGCTTAGAGAGTGTGGAATAACCAAAGATGAGGTGCGCCGGCTCTCAAAAGAAGCGGGGCTGCTCACGTGGGATAAGCCTTCGTATTCCTGTCTTGCCACACGCGTGCCGTTTGGGCAGACACTAACGGAGAAGCTATTGCAATCTGTAGAGAAAGGGAAAATGCCGTGAACAAATTAGAGACTCTCGACATTCTGAAAAAAATACAGGCGGGGTCTATTACGCCCGAAGACGCGTTGATGAAATTTTGCACGGAGCCGTTTGAGGATTTGGGCTACGCCAAGCTCGATCACCACCGCGAGTTGCGCCAGGGCATTCCTGAAGTTATTTACGGCGCGGGCAAAACGCCGGAGCAGATAGTGGGCATTGTGACGGCGATGTTAGACAGGGGCCAGCAGACGGTGTTGATAACGAGGCTGTCGCTTGAAATCGCTGAAACGGTGATGCACGATTTTCCATCAATGCAATACCATCGAACGGCGCGGGTAGGAATTGTCGGCGATATTCCAAAGCCGGACGGTATAGGGAAAATCGTTGTCGCGACGGGCGGCACAAGCGACATGCCGATAGCGGAGGAAGCGGCCGTTACCGCGGAAACTTTAGGGAATGACGTCGTTCGGCTGTACGATGTAGGTGTCGCGGGGCTGCATAGGTTATTATCGCAGCTTGAGCTGATAATGGACGCGCAGGTCATCGTCGCCGTAGCCGGAATGGAAGGGGCGTTGCCAAGCGTCATCGGCGGCTTGGTCGACTGCCCGGTAATAGCCGTTCCCGCGAGTGTAGGTTATGGCGCGTCGTTTGGCGGGCTGTCAGCATTGCTCACAATGTTAAATTCGTGCGCAAGCGGCGTTTGCGTTGTGAATATTGATAATGGATTTGGCGCGGGGTATTTGGCAAGTATGATAAATCACCGGCGTATCGATTAACTATTAGGGAGACACACGTAATGTCTGTTCGGCAAATAATTTATCTCGAATGTAACATGGGCGCGGCGGGAGATATGCTGATGGCCGCGCTGCTTGAATTGCACGATGCTCCGCAAGTTTTTTTGAAAAAATTGAATAACGCCGGTATTCCCGGTGTCGTTGTGACTGCCGAACCATCCGCGAAATGTGGGATTACCGGAACGCGCGTTATTGTTAAGATTGACGGGCAGGAAGAAAATTGTCATCACGGCCACGATCATCACCACCACTCTCATAGTCACAGTAGCTACCACGACATAGAGCATCTAATCAATCGCCTAAAAATTTCAAGCACTGTGAAGCAAAACGCCCACGATATTTACAAGCTGATAGCGGAAGCGGAAAGCCATGCCCACGGCGTACCCGTAAATCAAATACACTTTCACGAGGTGGGAGAAATGGACGCGGTGGCAGACATTGTGGGCGTGTGTATGTTGATGGAAGAGTTGTCGCCTGATATTATTATCTCATCTCCAATCAACACCGGTAGCGGCCATGTTCACTGCGCTCACGGTATTTTGCCCGTACCTGCCCCGGCTACCGCGCACATTTTACGGAATATCCCTATATACAATAATTCAATAACAGGCGAACTCTGCACGCCGACAGGGGCCGCGATATTAAAACATTTAGCGAAAAAATATGGTACTATGCCGATAATGACCGTTAGTAAAATCGGATACGGCATGGGGAAAAAAGATTTTAAACAAACAAATTGCGTTCGAGCGTATATTGGCAATATCGTTGAAAATTTCGATGCCAACAATCTCAACGGTATCACCGAAGAAATAATTGAACTCGTTTGCAACTTAGACGACATGACGCCGGAATCCATAGCATTCGCCCAAGAGCTATTACTGCATGAAGGCGCGCTCGACGTATGGGTATCTCCTATCGGCATGAAAAAGGGGCGGCAGGGGATTAAATTTTCATGCCTGTGCCATAGCGATGTAAAAGAAAAAATATTATCACTAATTTTCAAACACACCTCAACACTCGGCGTGCGGGAGAACATCTGCCGCCGGTATGCCTTGCAAAGAGAGCAGTCGGTAATAGAGACCCCACACGGCACTGTGAGGATTAAAACCGCGCACGGGTTTGGCGTCAAAAAAACAAAAACGGAATACGATGACATCGCAAAAATCGCGCGGGAAGCGGGGATATCGATAGAAAACGTTTTATTGGAATATCGCCCGCCTGTTTTTCCATGTACACAGAAAAAAACATGAACATAACCTCCGTCACTAATATTATATTACCTTGTTATGGAGACGGAAACCCAACTTAGCCCGCTGTCCCAGTACAGATATTTTGACCGTTCCTTCAGGGTCGAGTTGGCGCTGTTTGTGCTTTTTGTTCCCACATTTATCGCGTTATGGAATTTTGCCGCCCACTATCACTACCATAACGGCCAACCTTCAATTCCGCTTGTCAAGGCGGCCGTGTATTTTACGGTCATGTTCATATTCGCGCGTATTTTTTACAAAAACGCATGTACGATCGCGCGGACCAAGTCGATTATTCTCGATGAAGAAAGAATCTCCAAAAAATTCGCCAATGAAATAACCGTATTTAATTGTGCAGAGCTAAGCGGCATTCGCCGATTGAAAATCCCGCTGCTTGGCGGGCGGATGATTTTGGAATCACCTGAAAAAACGTTCTCGATTCCGATATGCGTTCGCGACGGCCATGAGATGATTGTAAAATTTTTTGACGGTCTGGAGGCGCGCGGCCGGTCTTTTGAAAACGCCGCAATGTTGAAACAATGCTTCCACGACACAGCGAAACGCGCTAATATCCGCCATGAATTGCGCGCAAAGCGTATACCGAAAGTACTTGAAATCGCCGTTATCATCGCGGTGCTAAATTATCTTGTCGAGCGTGAATTGTTTTTGTCGTCTATCCTGGGAATTTTGAACATACATCTGCAAGTGTGGGCATATTTTTTGACAGAATTTTTTCATGTTAAAACCATCATGAAAAACAACGATGCAACGATAAATGACGATAACTCGTTTTCCGGGTACTACATAATGGCGGGATTGATTGCATTGCTGTTGGGAATGATAATCGGAATCGCAGTTACGGAACCGATATGAGGAAAAATATCGTTTTGAAACGAAAAATTCTGATATTAACCGTATCCGCGGTATTTTTTTCCCTTTTCAATGGTTGCTGCTATATCACCAAACAAAGCATCGGCTTTTTCCGCCATCAATCCCGTGCGGTGCGCATAGATAAAATGCTTGCTAAAGACGATATAACGCCGGAACAAAAGAAATTCTTACTTTTGGTTCAAGATATTAGAATGTTCGCGATGGACAGCATCGGCCTAAAACGCAACAAAAACTACACAAAATACGTCAGGATAGACAGAGATTACATGGTTGACGTCGTCGTCGCGTCAAGAGACGATTCGTTCAATCTCTACAGATGGTGGTTTCCCATCGTAGGCAGCGTTTCCTATAAAGGTTTTTTTGACAGAAGAGACGCGGAGAGGCAGGCGCAAAGAATCGAAAGAAAAGGCGGGTATGATGTCCACATAGGCAGGGCTTCCGCGTTCAGCACGCTCGGTTTTTTCAGCGATCCGGTGTATTCGTTTATGATTAACTACAGCGTATACGACCTTGCTTCGCTGATAATCCACGAGCAGACGCACGCGACGATATGGATTAAGAATCAGACGCAACTGAATGAGGAGATCGCCACGTTTGTCGGAGATGTTGGGGGGCTTTGGTATGTGAGGGACAGGTTTGGCGAGAACTCGGAGCAGTATCGCGCGGCAGTGTTGTCAAAAGAGGATTATGCGACATATATCAATCTTATGCGGTCATTATATGAAAAGCTGTTGGCGCTTTATGAGAGCGAAACGTCTCGAGAGCACAAATTGGCGGAAAAGGAGCTGATATTTGACGATTTCAGAGGCCACATTGCAAACAACTACGATTCCCTGTTCCGTACGCCGCGATACAGCGGGCTTTCGCAAGCGCGGTTAAATAACGCGTCTGTGGCCGCGAGGATGACCTATAACTTGGATATGTCGCTGTTCCACGAGCTCTATGAGAGCCGCGAGGGAAACTTGGCCGCGGTTGTGAGGGAACTTGCCGGGCTGAAAAAGGTCAGAAAAAACCACAAAGAACACATCCGCGGGCTTATTGATAAATATTCTACTTGCACCGACCGGCAATAAACATATTTTTTTTTGTGCCATACACATCTCCAATCTATTATATTGTTATGTGTAGAGATACATGTTCCTTTTCAAAAATATCGTACAGGAGGGTTTTATTATGATGAACCGCGTAATCCGCGTATTGACGTTTTGTGCAGTTTTGTTGGCGCTAACAGTGGACGTCGCGTCCGCTCAGGGTGGCTCACGTACCTTTATGGAGAGACGGATATGGTACGTCGATTCCGACGGCAGAACCGGCGAAGCGATTTATTGGCGAATTTTCCTCGGCCAATACGAGGACGTCAGATTCAGGCGCAGAATCCCCGGTCAGGGTGACAGGATCATACCCGCCAGCATGAATTTCCAGCTGATCTCGAGCGGATACGTCGAGGGCAACGGCGTATCGACGGAGCAAGGCGTGGGCCGTGTCAGCATCCAACCGCACATGAGGATAAAGTTGGAAAACGGCGAGGCACATAATGTGTTGATTGACGCCATCGACTATATATATGATTACGGCACAAAAGTTGCTCTGAAAGACGGGCGCAAAGGCGATTTTCTGATACACACCGACGCTGACATGGAACTGGAAGTCAGGAGATTCCAGTTGACGGAATTCAGAATGGTAGGCGAAGAACTCAGAGAGGTTTCGGACAGGATGCCTATAGTGGCTATAGCTTTCAGCAGAGAGGCTTTGCCAAAGGCGCAGGCTGAACCGGTAACAGATGTTGATTAGGAGCTGCCTTGAAGTTTAACGCTCAACAACTTCTGCAAAATTTCACCAAGCAACGCGACTTGCTTGTAATCCTCGGCGTCGTGGGTATCGTCATCGTTATGGTGATACCCATACCGACGTTCATGATGGACTTGTTCCTCACGCTCAATTTGTGTGTTGCGCTCATCATACTTCTTGTGTCGATGTATATCAAAGAAGCGCTTGAGTTATCTGTTTTTCCATCGTTGTTATTAACGGTTACATTATTTCGGCTTGCGCTCAACGTGGCTACTACGCGCCTCATTTTGGGGCAGGCAGACGCTGGGCGGGTCATCGAGGTATTCGGCAGCTTCGTGACAAGCGGCAACATGGTCGTGGGTGTCATCATCTTTTTGATATTGATGCTAATCCAGTTTATAGTCATCACAAAGGGTGCGGGGCGTATTGCCGAGGTTGCGGCGCGTTTCACGCTCGACGCCATGCCGGGCAAGCAGATGGCCATTGACGCCGATCTAAACGCCGGGCTCATAGATGAAACTCAGGCACGCGAAAGACGCGAGAAAATACAGCGCGAAGCCAACTTCTACGGAGCGATGGACGGAGCCTCAAAGTTTGTGCGCGGCGACGCGATTGCCGGAATCATTATCACCGTCATAAACGTTGTTGGCGGGTTTATCATCGGGATAGCCATGATGGGCATGGACTGGAATACAGCGCTCGTCACCTATACGCAGCTAACGATTGGCGACGGTCTCGTTTCGCAGATACCCGCGCTGATGATCTCCGTGGGCGCTGGCATGGTTGCAAGCCGCGCCGCGTCGGAAGGGAATCTCGGCACAGAAATCATCACCCAGTTATTCACGCGGCATAAGGTATTGTGGATAACGGGCGGTCTCATGCTTTTCTTTGCGCTCATCCCCGGATTCCCCAAAATTCCATTTATCGCCCTTGCCTCGTTTTGCTTCACCGCCGCGTATTTTGGAATGCAGGGCGACAAAAAGGCGGCGGTGGAAAAGAAGGCACAGGAAGACGAAGCCGCCAAACAAGAAGCCGGCGCCCCCGGCGCACCGGGAGCGCCCAAGGAAGAACGGGTTGAGGACTTCTTGCACGTCGACCCGATGGAACTCGAAATCGGCTACGGATTGATACCGATTGTCGACGCGAAACAGGGCGGCGATTTGCTCGAAAGAATAACGATGATAAGGAAACAGCTCGCCTCCGAACTTGGGGTAATCATCCCGCCGATACGCATCAGGGACAATATCCAACTGACCCCAAACGAGTATAAGATAAAGATCCGTACGGTGGTGGTCGGCAAGGGTGAACTTATGAGCGGCGCGTATTTGGCGATGGACCCCGGCACCGCGACAAGGCAGATCCGCGGCGTGCCCACGGTAGAACCCGCGTTTAACCTACCCGCGATATGGATTACCGAAAGCCAGAAAAGCGACGCCGAAGTGGCAGGGTATACGGTCGTGGAATTGCCGGCGGTCATCGCTACGCACTTGACGGAAACGATTAAAAAACATTCGCACGAAATATTAACGCGCCAAAGTGTCAAAACTCTCATCGACAACGTGAGGGAACAGGGCGGCGCGGTGATAGAAGAACTGACGCCGGGGCTGATGAGCATGGGCGATATCCACAAAGTATTGCAAAATCTGCTACGCGAGCGGGTGTCTATAAGAGATATACTGCTGGTATTGGAAACGCTCGCAAACGTGGCGACAAGGAGCAAAAACAGCGACGTACTAACGGAATACGTAAGAAACGCGCTCGCCCCGCAAATTTGCGAACTATATAAAAACGACGACGGTGTAGTCCCCGTCATCACGTTAGACCCGAATTTGGAAGCGAAGCTTGAGGGATCGATATCGGAAAGCGACGGCGTTTTCCGCTTCTCGCTCTCTCCCATAGACGCCAACCGCATCATTGAAGCCGTAGGCGTACAGGTAGAGATAACGAAAAACGCCGGTGAATATCCGATACTGATATGCTCGCCGACCGTGCGGCCGCAACTTAAACGCCTCACGGAAACCAATTTCAGCGAGTTAGTCGTTTTATCGTATAACGAAATCGTTCCAGGCGTAGAGATTAGATCAATGGGGATGGTGACATTGGACGCAGACGCCGCATAGTGCAGAGCGTCCGGCGATAGTATACCGAGGAGGTCGCGGATTTTGCTTGGTATCGATACATGAGCTCAGTGCTCAACTGGGTGTCCAGTGACAACGATCGTAGCAAGTACCAAGGTTTTTCGTTGCGTTGTCTTGCGGATTGGGATTGAGGGGCGGCGGAGTGTGGCTTCAACAAACTTTGCTCTGAGCCTATTGAGCCTATCGAAAGGACAACATTGTCTGTATGGGTGATCACGTCCTCCGTAATTGGCTTCGCCGAGATAAACATGTTGGTTTTAGGGTATGGGTTTTAGCGTAGGTCGGTTTTCGGACGGGGCGTTGCGGGGTGTCCCCGCAGAGGGGGTAGCGGAATAAAAATATTGGCTTTGCCAATATTTTTATGGAGCGAGGGGGAGACTTCCCCCCTTAAAACATGCTTTTGGTTTTAAGGCTTTTGATTTTAATTTTAAAAACCTAATAACACACAGGGAGAACCAATATCCATGAACACAAACACACAAGCATTAACCCAAAAAGCCAACGAATACATCAGTCTCGAAAGCGACGAGTATTTCCGCAGTCAGGTTGAGAAGTTGCTTAAAGAAGAAAACTGGGTGGAGTTGAACGACCGATTTTACACCGATCTTGCTTTTGGCACCGGCGGGTTGCGCGGCGTTATCGGCGGCGGGTATAACCGGATGAACTCGTTCACCGTGCGGCGTGCGACGCAGGGGCTTGCGAACTACATTGTCAAAGCCGTTCCGGTTGGAGCGTCTGCGGTTATCGCTTACGACTCGCGCAATTTTTCCGATCACTTCGCGTTGCAGGCCGCGCTTGTTTTCTGCGCAAACGGTATCAAGACATACCTGTTTACCGGATTGCGCCCCACGCCGGAATTATCATTCGCCGTGAGGCGGCTCAAAGCGACTGCGGGGATTGTTGTTACCGCCAGCCACAATCCGCCGGAATATAACGGGTATAAAGTCTATTGGGACGACGGCGCTCAGGTTGTAGCTCCTCATGACGCCGCCATCATCAAGGAAGTGCTTGCGGCAGGCAATATCAAAGCGATGGAGCGGGATGAGGCGATATCATCAGGGCGGTTGGTGATGATTGACAGGGAGGTGGATGTGCCTTTCATCGACATGGTGAAGAGTTGCGCCATCCGCCCCAAATTGCTAAGGGACGGCGGCAAGGATATAAAAGTCGTATTCACGCCGCTTCACGGCACGGGGGGAATGGCTGTAGAAACCGCTCTCAAGGAAATGGGTGTAGACATAATTTTTGTGGATGAGCAAAAAGAGCCTAACGGTAATTTCCCCACCGTAGATTACCCTAATCCCGAAGAAGCCTCTGCTATGAAGCTCGCGCTTGACTTGGGGGAAAAGGTTGGCGCGGATTTGATTTTGGGGACAGACCCCGATGCTGATCGCTTGGGCATAGCGGCTCCCGGCGATGACGGAAAGTTTGTGCTGATTACCGGGAATCAGTTGGGCGCGTTGCTTGCCGACTACATTTTAAGCGCGCGCAAGGAAATGGGGACGATGCCCGCAAAGCCCGCGTTCATCAAGACGATTGTTACCACGGAATTGCAAAGGCTGATAGCCGAGGATTACGGCGCGGCATGTTTCGACGTACTCACCGGTTTTAAATACATCGGCGAGAAAATACGGGAGTTTGAGGCGGCGGGGGCGGACGGGTTGTCATACATTTTTGGCGGCGAAGAGAGTTATGGATATTTAGCCAATACCGAAGCTAGAGACAAAGACGCTATTTCCGCTGCGACGATGACCGTGGAGATGGCGTTATACCACAAAAGCGAGGGTCGCACGCTGCTTGATCAGTTGCGTAATATTTGGAAAAAGCACGGGTATTTTCAGGAAGCGTTGATTTCAAAGACGTTCAAAGGCGAGAGCGGGTTGAATACGATGAAGGCGCTTATGGAAAAGCTGCGTAGCGCCCCGCCCAAAACTTTTGGGGGGTTGCACGTTGCCGCGGTAAAAGATTATTCAGACGGCACGACGTTAAGTTTGTCAACAAATTCGCGCGACAAAAACATTGATTTGCCGTCGTCAAACGTTTTGCAATTTATATTGGACGATGGCAGCATAGTGACGGTCAGGCCGTCCGGCACCGAGCCGAAGATAAAATTCTACGTATCGTGCACGTCAAAATGCGACGCGGGTCTTGATGAGGCGGTTAAGGCCGTGTCGAAAAAGATAGACGGCATTTGCGCGGAGTTGGAAGGAATTGCGTAATTTTTTTCAAGGGGGCGGCCGATGGTCGCCCTTGTAAGCGATAAAATGACGCAAGAACCATCAATTAGTATCAATATCGTCAAAAACAAACTCAATCAAATCACCGATCGTCACTAAAACATTCATTTTTGTGTAGGAATTGCCGTTTTCATCAATAAGACGGATATCGTAGTTGGAAATGAAATCTAACGGCAGGTGTATGGTTTTGGACCTGCCGTTTTCCAAAACCTCGTTGGAAGCAAGCCTGTCATCTTCCCAATTTGTTCCCCAGTTGTCATCAGTGATAGGGATTACATAAAGATGGTGTATCGTATATCCTGTATTATTGGTAATCTCAAGCCGATATAGAAATATACCAATGCCGACACCAGTCGATGCTTCCAACTGAGTCTGCGATAAACCGAAAAAAAACGCCAATAACAGTAAAAATTGAAAAAATATTTTCATACCATCCTCCCAATCAGGTAAGTTTATGGTTAAAAAAGCGGTCTTGTGTCTGCAAGTGTAATATATATTAACCCGGCGGTAATTAACCTCAATTATCTATTGAGTTTGGCTTTGTTTTTTGAGGACGGGGCTCATAAGTTCCCTCTTTCAATCAAATAGCAGGATGTACACTGTACATCCTCAC
>JAITUP010000189.1 GCA_031286265.1 Chitinispirillales bacterium
GAAGCCGCCGCGCACTTAGTCATACAGGCGTTTTTTCAGCGCGTAATCAACGGCGGCGGCTACATCGTCCGCGAAATGGCGCTCGGCAGAAAACGGGCCGACCTGTGCGTCGTCTACGAGGGACACAAATACCCCGTCGAACTCAAAATCCTGCAATCCATAAAGAACCAAACCAACAAATTTGAACAGATACTGGCATACATGGATAAAGTGGGTTCGGATGTAGGATGGCTCGTTATTTTTGATAGAGATACGGAAAAGTGCTGGGATGAAAAGGTTTACATGAAGGAAGAAAATTTTGACGGAAAGAGAGTGGTGGTAGCGGGGTGTTGAGTGGAAGCATATCTTGCGCTCCGGCTTCACGACCTCATTTTTTTTCAAAAAACAAAAAAACTCCCTTGTCATCAAGCGCGTCAATTATATTACAGGACTGTGACCACGGTCTGTGATTACAATTTGCGATGATAATAGTACCATATCCATAAATAAACCATAACTTAAAAGAACGAGAGGATTAAAATGAGCCAAAACGTGAAAGAAAGCCCCAAAACGAAGTCCGGGACGACTGCTGGCAGCCCCAAAAACTGGAAAATCAACCACAAGGGCATGGCCAAAGAAGACATATACCGGAGCTTCCTCCACAATTTGGAGTACAATATCTCCAAGGATAATTTGTCGAAAACCCCCTACGATCAGTTTCTGAGCCTCTCCTACGCGGTGCGCGAGCGGATCATCGAGCGGTGGATTTCCACGACCCAAAAATACAGGACGGACAACGTCAAGCGGGTTTATTATCTGTCGATGGAATTTCTTATGGGGCGGTTGCTCGGCGACAACATGATGAATCTGAAGATGACCGAGGCAGCCGTGGATGCCATGAGAGACCTTGGGCTTGAGACGGAGGATATAATCGACGCGGAGTATGACGCGGGGCTCGGCAACGGCGGCCTTGGACGGCTCGCGGCCTGCTATCTAGACTCTATGGCGACTATGAAGCTGCCGTCTATGGGCTACGGGATACGTTATGATTTCGGTATTTTCAACCAAAAGATCGTAAACGGCTTCCAGCACGAAAGCCCGGAGCAGTGGCTCCAGCATACCAACCCCTGGGAGATTGAGCGGTCGGAATACAAGGTGCCGATCAAATTCTACGGGCGCACGGAGCGGTATAAGGATAAAGACGGCAAGGAGCAAGTCAACTGGGTAGATACGGAGAATCTTATCGCCATGCCCTACGACATCCCCATCCCAGGGTTTGGGGTGAACAACGTAAACACGCTGCGTTTGTGGTCGGCGCGTTCGGCGGATGAGTTTAACTTGCAATATTTCAACAGCGGCGACTACATCGGCGCGTGTCACGACAAATTTACGAGCGAAAATATCTCGAAAATTCTTTATCCGAACGATAACAACGTATCGGGCCGGGAACTGCGTCTCAAACAGCAATTTTTCTTCTCGTCCGCATCGCTACAGGATATTATCCGCAGATATTTGCGGAATAACAGCGATTTCAAGGCGTTCGCCGACAAAGTTACCATACAGCTCAACGATACCCACCCGGCCATCGCCATCGCGGAGCTCATGCGGTTGTTTATCGACGTGCATGGGATGTCGTGGGATGAGTCTTGGGAGATTGCGCAGAAGACTTTTGCCTACACGAATCACACGCTCATGCCTGAAGCGCTTGAGAAGTGGTCGGTAGGGCTCATGCAGCATCTCTTGCCGCGCCACATGGAAATTATTTATGACATCAACGCCGGCTTCCTGCGTCAGGTTTCCTACAAATTCCCCGGCGATATGGATCGTTTGGCCCGTATGTCGCTCATTGAGGAGGGCGACGACAAGCAGGTGCGCATGGCATACCTCGCAATTGTGGCAAGCCATTCGATAAACGGCGTGAGCGCGTTGCATTCGGGGCTTTTGAGCAGCGGCCTTGTTAGAGATTTTTATGAGATGTGGCCGGAAAAATTCAATAACAAGACCAACGGAATCACACAGCGCCGCTGGCTTTACAAGGCGAACCCCGGATTGCGCGATTTGATTACGAGCAAGATAGGCGGCGGATGGGCGACCGATCTTTATGAACTCAAGAAGTTGGAAAAATTTGTAGACGACAAAGAGTTCCGCAAAGATTGGATGAAAGCGAAAGCCGCGGCCAAAAAAGCGTTCGTCGACAAAATTTACAAATGGGAGGGGATTAAAATCGACCCGAACACAATGTTCGACGTGCAGATAAAGCGCATGCACGAATACAAGCGCCAGCTAATGAACGCACTGCACTGCATAGCGCTGTATAACAAGATTAAACGCGGCGAGACAAAAGGCTTCGTGCCGCGTACCGTGATGTTTGCCGGTAAGGCCGCGCCGGGTTACTACATCGCGAAACTCATCATCAAATTCATCAACAATATTGCCGGAATCATAAACGAAGATCCCTCGACAAAAGGTCTCTTGCAGGTGCAATTTTTGCCCAACTACAGAGTGTCGATGGCAGAATACATTATCCCCGCGTCCGACCTGTCGGAACAGATTTCAACGGCAGGCACAGAGGCGAGCGGCACAGGCAATATGAAGTTCGCCCTCAACGGCGCGCTGACAATCGGGACGATGGACGGCGCAAACGTTGAGATGCATGAGGAAATCGGAGATGAGAATATTTTCATCTTCGGCCTGCGTACAAACGAGGTAGACGAGTTGCGCGCTAAAGGTTATAATCCGTGGGATTATTATAATAACAGCGAAACACTTAGACAGGTTATGGATCTCATTGCGAGCGGCTACTTCAGCCCCGAAGAGCCGGGCATGTTCATGCCGCTCTATGACTTGGTGCTCAACCACGGCGACCGCTTTATGGTCATGGCCGATTTCGACGCGTTTGTCAAGGCTCAAGAAGCTGTGGCCAAGTGCTACAGCAATCAGGAGGAGTGGACGAAAAAGTCTATTCTCAATGTGGCGAGGATGGGCAAGTTTTCATCGGACAGATCGATTAAGGATTATGCCGACGGCATTTGGAGAGTTAAGCCGATTGATGTTAAGTTGGATATTTAGTTGAAGTGTCGGCGAGGGCGCGACCGATAGTCGCGCCTTTGTCATTTATGTCTATGGAAAATCGTTCCACTTCGAAATTACAGCTTTGACATTGACGCAAGCCATAAATGCTGAACTCAAGTGAAACGACTATAGCGGTGAAAATGATATTTACGTTCTTAATTAATTCTCTATAAATACGAGGTGCAAAAGAAATGCGTTCAAAATCAATACTACCTATTCCCGTTGCCAATGCAAACGGCGGCGATGGTGAAAAAATTATGGCCACGATAAAAAACGCGCGGGAAAGACACAACGACGAGGTTACCCGTTCCGTTAGCGCCATACTCGACGATGTTCGCAAGCGCGGCGATAGCGCGCTGTTTGACTACACGGAAAAATTTGACGGCGTGCGTCTGACCCCGGCGAAAGTCCGTGTCTCCGCAGATTACCTGAATGAGCGCGCGGCACTCATTTCCCCCGATGTCAGACGAGCGATCCGCTCGGTCACGAGGCGTATCAGGAGATTTCACGGCGAGCAGGGACTTGTCGATTTCAAGATGAAGACGATTGACGGCGAACTCTCCCAAGTTATAAAGCCGCTGAATCGCGTGGGCGTTTATATCCCCGGCGGCCATACGGCCTATCCGTCAACGGTGCTGATGAATATCATCCCCGCCCAACTCGCGAAAGTTAAGGAAATCGTAGCCGTTATGCCGCCGAAGGATGAGATTGATCCGAGTGTCGCTTTCGCGCTCACCTTCCTCAAAATTACCGAGGTTTATCGGGTAGGCGGAGCGCAGGCGATTGGAGCGTTGGCTTATGGGACAAAAACCATCAAACCGGTTGACAAAATTGTCGGCCCGGGTAACTCCTATGTCGCCACCGCGAAGCGGCTCGTCTATGGCAGCGTGGGCATCGATTCCGTAGCGGGTCCAAGCGAAGTGGTAATTGTCGCCGACAAAACCGCACCGCCGCGCCTCGTCGCGCTCGACTTGCTGGCACAGGCGGAACACGGCTCCGGCGACGAAATCGCCGTGTGTATCGTTGAGGATAAATCAACAGCTCAGCGTATCGCCGAAGCACTTGAGGAAGAAGTTGAAAAATCGCCTGTTAAGGATACATTACTGAAATTACCGCCCCACGCGGTAACGATATTCGTAACGTCGTCGCGCAGGGAAAGCATGGCGCTAGCCGACACGATCGCGCCGGAGCATCTGCAGATAATGACGGCAACGGCGAGCGAAGATATCAAATTAGTCAGCAACGCCGCCGCGATTTTCTTAGGCGTCAACACGCCGACGGTACTTGGCGATTATTTCATGGGAACAAACCATGTCTTGCCGACAGGCGGCGCGGCACGGTATGCGTCACCGCTCGGAGTGGAGAGTTTCCAAAAACGGGTACTCGTAACAAAAGCGTCGCAACGCGGAATTGAGCTTGCCAGCGTTCACGCTTCAATTCTCGCGAGGTCAGAAGGATTTGTCCACCACGCGATGAGCGTAGAAGAACGGTTGACGACTTGAAACAGGAATATGAGGTTCAACTCGACCTCTTTGAAGGCCCGCTTGATCTGTTGCTCTACCTTGTCAACAAGGCAGAGGTCAACATAGTTGACATCAAGGTAGCCGAGATCGCCGTGCAGTATTTGGCGTATTTAGACGTGATGCGCGATCTCAATATCGACATCGCGGGTGAATATTTGAACATGGCCGCGACGCTCGTGCGGTTAAAAGCGCGCGAGCTTCTGCCGGATTCAGCGCCGGAAGATTTGGGCGAAGGCGACGGCGGCATATACGATCGCGACCAGCTGATAGCGGCGCTTGTCGAATATAAAAAATTCAAGGAAGCGGCCGACGCGCTCAAAAATTACGAGGCGCGGCAGTTCGGCTCATACGGGCGCGGCATGGTCGAGACTTTTGAAGAAATAACCGCGCCGACGCTCGGGAACGAGGAAATTACAGTAGGGGACGTGTCGATATTCGATTTGGTCAGCGCGTTCAAGAGCATCTTGGAAAGAGCGGTCGAAGAAAAACCGGATCACGTCGTCGAGGTGGAAAATTGCAGAATCGACGATAGAATAGAATATATATTTACAATATTAAGCGATCTTGGCCACGGACGTGAAGCGCGATTTGTCGATTTATTTGCGGATAACAGAAAAAAAATCGTGCTTGTCGTTACGTTTATGGCAATATTGGAATTAGCGAAGATGGGGCGAATACGGTTCCGGCAGGAAACGGCGTTTGGAGAGATTTTTGTGGCGGGGATGTAGATGCGTAAAGATACGGCTATAACGGGAGAGATGGAAATTGATTGACGTTAATGAAAACGCGGTTGATATAAATGGTAGTGTTGACGATGCCGATAATGTCAACGAAGCTAGTAGCGTTGATGATATCGATAGTGCCAACGATACCGGTGATGTTGATAATGTCGACAAAATCAATGACGGCGAATCATCGGAAGAAGAAGACGCGGGCGCGGTTACCGACACCCGCCGTATTTTGGAAGCGCTGCTGTTTGCTTCCGACGAGCTGTTGACGCCCGCAAAACTCAAAACGCTGATCCCCGGCGCTCCCGACGCCCGTAGCATACGCAAATTAGCCGGTGAAATAAACGAACGGCTGTCGGCGGGGGGGCATCCGTTTGAGATTGTTGAAGCGGGGGGCGGTTATCAATTCAGAACGTTATCGGCCTATCATCCCTGGGTCAGAAAGCTTTATAAGGAACGCGCGGCCAAAAAACTTTCGTTACAAGCGCTCGAGTGCCTTGCAATCATCGCCTACCGCCAGCCGATAACCAAGGCTGAAGTTGAAGCGATACGCGGAGTGTTGTCGGACGGGGCCATGAAGACGCTCCTCGAAAGAAAGCTCGTCGACATCTGGGGACGTAGCGAGAAGCCGGGGCGGCCCTTGCTTTATGGAACGACCGGCGATTTCCTGAAATATTTCGGTATCAATAAATTAAGCGACCTGCCGCGCATAGAGGAATTTGAAGCGATGGCGCGGGCGAAAATGGAAGAGATGGAAGAGCGGGAATTGTTGGACGGTATGGAAAATAGCGAAAATGTTGGAGAAGATGAGGGCGCTGTCAATACACATGAAAACCCATAAATATTAAAGTACCAATTAACTCTTGCGCCGCACCGCCCGGCAACTGCACTTAGAACAGTGATGTTGCCGGACGGCACCGCGCAAGAGTTAATTGGGGGATTAATAACTCAGAGGCGGCTAATGATGAACGATTCGTTACAAATGTCGTTTTTTCCTGAAGAGGAATTAGTAAGCAGCTCCGTTTACACATCACCCAAAACGGCGGTTCTTGATGACGATGCCGGTTCAGATTATCCGTTATCCAAGAAGCCCGTCTTTGATGACGCCGCGCCTGCCGTCCCCAAAAGCACAACCGCGGCGGCAGTCAAACCCGCCATTGCCAAACCGGCGGCTAAACCCGCCGCCAAATCCGGAGGCGGTCTCTCGCCGCTAATGCGCCAATACACCGACATAAAATCCAAATTCCCAGACACGATACTTTTATATAGAATGGGCGACTTCTACGAACTCTTCTACGAAGACGCGAAAATAGCCTCCAAACTTTTGGGGATAACCCTAACCGCCCGCTATCAGGGCGGCACGGAAGACACGCCTCTCGCCGGCTTTCCGCACCACGCGCTCAGCCGCTACGCAAACAGACTCGTTAGAGCCGGATATAAAATCGCCGTCTGCGAACAGGTTGAAGACCCCAAAACGGCTAAAGGAATTGTCAAGCGGGAGGTGGTCGAAGTCATCACGGCCGGCACGGCTACCGAAGATTATTATATAGAAGAACGCGCCAACAATTTTATAGCGGCGGTATTTTATTCGGATGCCAAGGGCGCTTGCGGGCTTGCGGTTTGCGACTTGTCAACCGGTTTTTTTCAAGTTGAAGAGGTGGAACGCGAAGCGCTCGAACACGAACTCGTGAGGGTCGACCCGGGTGAGATACTTGTGTCAACGGAACAAACCGAAGAATTAACATCATATATGCGTTCCACCTATCGCCAGATATATCTATCAAAATACGAAGGCTGGAAATTCGATCTTGATACCGCGACGGAAGCCATTACCGGGCACTTCGGCGTCGCGTCGGTTCAGGGCCTTGGGCTTGAAGGGGCGAATAGCGGCGTCCGCGCCGGCGGCGCGCTCATCCGCTATCTGAAAGAACAGAAAAAAAACGACCTGCGCCACATAACGGCGGTCGCTCCCCGCGCGGCGAAACAATACGCCGAACTCGACCCGTCAACGATACGTAATTTGGAATTATTTAAACCAATGCAATCAGACGACACCGAGGGCGCGCTGATAAACGTTCTCGATTGTACAAGCACAAGCATGGGCGCGCGGCTGCTGCGCAGGTGGCTTGCCCATCCCCTCCGCTCCGTCCAAGCTATAAACGAGCGGCTCGATTGTGTCGAGTGGTTTAAAAACGATACGTTTGTACGCGGCGAAATCGAACTGTTTCTGAAATCAATTTCCGACCTCGAACGGCTTATCACGCGGGTAACGTTTGAACGCGCCAACGCGCGGGATGTCAACGCGCTCAAAAAATCGTTTGAGGCGTTTCCGAATCTGCAAAGGCTCGCGGGCAAAAGCGAAATACCGCGTATAAAAAATATATGTACCGATCTATCGGGATTTGAGGAACTGGCCGCCCGCATCGCCGCCACGCTTGTCGACGACCCGCCGCTTTCCGTCAAGGAAGGCCGCATCATTCGTAGCGGCATTGATGAACATCTTGATGAAATACGCGACGCCTCAATCAACGGCAAACAGTGGATCGCGAGATTGCAAGAGATCGAGCGGGAGCACACCGGAATAACATCGCTTAAAGTAGGATATAACAAAGTTTTCGGCTACTACATCGAGGTGCCAAGCTCAAAAACCAAGTCCGTTCCCAAAAGCTACATCCGCAAGCAAACCCTGACAACCGGCGAACGCTACATTACGCCGGAACTCAAGGAGATGGAGGATAAGATACTTGGCGCTGAAGAAAAGCTGTGCGCTATCGAATATGAAATTTTTGCGGCGCTACGCAAGGAAGTATCCAAATATTGCGAGCGTATACAGAAAGCGGCGCAGGCGATAAGCGAGCTCGACATATTTGTTTCACTGGCGCGCGCCGCGGCGGAAAATTCCTATTGCCGCCCCATGCTCGACGAGAGTTCCGACATAGTCATCAAAGACGGGCGTCACCCCGTGGTAGAAAAATTATGCGCGGGCGAACAGTTTGTGCCAAACGATACGGAACTGCTTTCCGGCGATTCCCAAATCGCCCTAATCACCGGCCCCAATATGGCCGGTAAGTCAACATATTTACGACAAGCCGCACTAATCGCCATCATGGCGCAGATGGGGTCGTTCGTTCCCGCCGCATCCGCGCAGATTGGCGTTGTCGACAAATTTTTCACACGCATCGGCGCATCAGACAGGCTTGCGCGAGGGCAGAGTACGTTTTTGGTAGAGATGATTGAAGTGGCTAACATCCTAAACAACGCAACGGACAAATCACTCGTGCTGCTTGACGAAGTGGGAAGAGGGACATCCACGTTTGACGGCATATCGATAGCGTGGGCCGTCGCCGAATATCTGCACGAAATGCCTGGGCGCGCCGCGCGCACGCTGTTTGCTACGCACTACCACGAACTAACCGAAATGCCGCTTCTGTTTTCGCGCATAAAAAATCTGCACGTCAAAGTTAAGGAATGGAATGACAAGATAATTTTCTTGCGGAAAATAGATGTAGGCTCCTGCGACCATTCATACGGAATTCAGGTAGCCCGCTTAGCCGGCGTACCGCAAAGTGTAATCATCAGAGCCAAAGAAATCCTAAACAACCTCGAAAACATGGAGCTGACACCCGACCGCAAACCCGCGCTCGCCCGCAAAAAAGACGGCACTTTCGGCGGAACGCCATCGCCTGCCCCCCAAGCCGGCGATCAACTCAACATAATGGAGGCGCAGACGCATCCGGTTGTTACAAAGCTAAAAACACTCGACGTAAATTCCCTAACGCCAATTGACGCGCTTAATGTGTTGCATGAATTGAAGAGGGAAGTGATGGATAGGTGATGGAGCGTCCTTCTCGCATATGTCCAAAACGGGTAGTCAAACATGGGGGATGTCTAATTTTAACGGCGCACTTTTTCTGAATTTATGGATAAAAATTTAATTTTCGCCTTGACTTTTGTAGCGAAATGTATTATCTTATTACTGTTGGCCTTGAGTTTTGTGGATATTTGGAGGGAATTATGGAAAACGTATCTATAAGTTCAAAAGCGGATGAGCTTCAGGCCAGTTTTTGGGCTGGGATGAAGGAATTGTGGGAGTTTCAAAGGAAATCGGAGGAGAAAGCCGAAAAAGCGCGGGAAGAGCAGGACGCGCGTCTGGCATTGGCTCAAGAGGAGGTCAGAAAAACTCGAGAAGAGCAGGACGCACGTCTGGCATTGGCTCGGGAAGAGCAGGACAAACGGATGACTTTGGCTTACGAGAAAGCTGAAAAAGCACGGGAAAGTGCCGATAAAGCTCGAGAAGAAGCCGAGAGGGCTTGGAATAAAGCCGCAGAATCCTGGAAAAATTCACAACGCTATTGGGACAGGCTGAATGAACGAATGGGCGGATTGAATAATACCATCGGCGAAATTATCGAGATGGTGGTGATTCCAGGGGTGAAACAGAAAATGAACGAATATAACTACAACTTTACCATAGCGTCGCCACAAAAAGAATTCTACAGGCGTGACGGTACCAGACTCACGGAAGTCGACCTTTTGCTTGAAAATTGCGACGAGGTTATGGTAGTAGAAGTTAAAACAAGATTTTCGATAAGTTGGTTAGAAAAGCACTTGCAACGTTTACACATGCTACGCGAGAATCAATCCATAACCGGTATGACCAACCGAATCATGTATGCCGCCGTCGCCGCCATAAAATTCGACGAGGAGGCCAAAAAACTCGCAAGGGATAGTGGAATGTACATAGTAGAAATAGACGAGGCACGCGACAAAATCACCAAGGTAGTACCGCCGGACGTGGAAGTTGGAAAATGGTGAATTTTCGCTACGAATTTTTGTACGATTTTGACAAAAGAGGCTTTATTAAAAAATGTGTGGAATTGTCGCGTATATCGGCTCAAAACCCGCGCTGCCGATCTTGATGAATGGCCTGAAAAGGCTTGAATACAGAGGTTACGACAGCGCCGGGTTCAGCGTTTTAAATTCCGATAACGGAAAACTTGAGACCGTTAAAACAGCCGGGAAAATCAAGGCTTTGGAGAACAAAGCCAAAGAGATAAATGCTGCGGGCGCGTTAGGCATCTCGCATACGCGCTGGGCGACGCACGGAGGGCCCACAGACATAAACGCCCACCCGCACCTTTCGGCTGACGGCAAAATAGCGGTAGTGCACAACGGCGTTGTGGAAAACTACGCCGCCGTCAAAAAAATATTAGAAGCGGAAGGCGTAAAATTCACCTCCGATACCGACACCGAGGTCATCGCGCACTGGATTTCGCGCTTCTATAAAGGCGATTTGAACGAGGCGGTTTTAGAGGCGTTGCAATCGCTTGAAGGAACGTTTGGGCTTGCCGTTATATGCCAAAACGAACCCGACGTATTGATAGGCGCAAGGCGCGGAAGCCCGTTAGCGTTAGGTATATGCGAAAACGAGACTTTCTTGACAAGCGATACCTCCGCGGTTATCGAACACACGCAAAAAATAGTATACTTGGAAGATAACGACGTAGTCTCCATCCGCCGCAACGGATTCACCGTTCAAAATATAAAAGGCCAGCCCGTAAGCCGCGAAATGCAAAGAATTGAAGGCGATTTGGAAATGGCGCAAAAAGGCGACTTCCCGCACTTCATGCTCAAAGAAATTTTTGAACAACCGGAGGCGTTGCGAAATTGCACCCGCGGACGCCTGATTCTTGAAGAAGGCAACGCAAAGCTCGCCGGCCTTGATAATTCGCTAAAAGAATTGCGGTCGATCGACAGAATTATAATAACCGCCTGCGGAACAAGCTACTATGCGGCGATGGTGGGCGAATGCCTGATTGAAGAATGGGCGGGCATCCCCGTAGAGGTGGAATACGCCTCCGAATTTCGCTACCGTAACCCTATCATAGGCACTAACACGTTAGTTTTCACAGTTTCGCAGTCTGGGGAAACGGCGGATACCTTAGCGGCTCTCAAGGAAGCGAAGCAAAAAGGCGCGACCGTTCTCTCCATTTGCAACGTGGTGGGCTCAACGATAGCGCGGGCGTCCGACGGCGGTGTATACCTGCACGCCGGTGCGGAAATAGGCATAGCTAGCACAAAGGCGTTCACCGCGCAGGTTGTAGTGCTGTCTATGATAGCGTTGCTTTTAGGCCGGCAAAGGCGGCTTTCGCACGAAAACGGTATAGAGATCGCAAACGCCATAGATTCTTTGCCGTGCTTGGTGGAACAGACGCTCAAATTGAGCGACGATATTTTGGCGATAGCAAAAAGCTACTACAAAAGTACGAATTTCCTCTATTTAGGCCGTCACTACCACTATCCGGTAGCTATGGAGGGCGCGCTGAAGCTAAAAGAAATCAGCTACATCCACGCCGAAGGCTACCCCGCGGCGGAGATCAAGCACGGCCCCATCGCGCTCATAGACGAAAACATGCCGGTAGTAATAGTAGCGCCCAAAGACGCGCTGTTCAACAAGGTAGTCTCAAACGCAAGAAGCATAAAATCTCACGGCGGGAAACTGATAGTAGTCACCACGGCCAATTGCTCCCCCATAGACGAATTTGCCGATCACATAATCCGCATACCGTCTACCAACACCGCTTTAATGCCCGTCATAGCGAGCGTACCGTTGCAACTCTTGGCATACCACATAGCGGTTTTGCGCGGGAATGACGTTGACACGCCACGGAATTTAACCAAGAGCGTTATGGTGGAGTGACGCGCGGAGGCGGATGAAGAATGAATTATTTCAAACACTCCGAAAAACTCTACGAAAAGGCGATTGCCGACGGGATTTCCGAAGATGAAATGCGCTCCGTCGCCGCTTGGCCTGTCGACAAAGTTTCCCTGCTATTCGCCGCGGCCGACCAGATCCGCCGCCATTTCTTTAGGGATGAGGTCGACCCGTGTACGTTGATGAACATCAAATCCGGCGGCTGCGAGGAAGACTGCGCGTTTTGTACGCAGTCGAGCCACAACATGGCAAATATTAAAACGCAAAGCCTGTCTGATCCACAAGATATCATACGTCAATGCAAAAAAGCATGGTCGAAGGGGCTTCCGTTTTGCGTGGTTTCAAGCGGCAGACGCATCGATACGGCGGAACTTCAGACGATATGCAAAGCGCTTGCCGACTGCGGCCCCGGCGGCGAGAAGCATGCCTCGCTCGGAATACTTGATGACGCCGAATTTGAGGCGCTGCGCTGCGCGGGGGTTGTGTGCTATAATCACAACTTGGAAACGAGCCGTTCATTTTTCGAAAATATCGTTACTACACACACATATGACGACAGGCTTGAAACGGTGAAGCGCGCCAAATCCGTCGGCCTTAAGATATGCTGCGGCGGGATTTTCGGCATGGGTGAAACGTGGGATCATCGGATTGAACTTTGTCTCGATTTGCGCGAACTGGGGGTCGATACCGTTCCCATTAATTTTTTGGATGTAGTGCCGGGTACGCGGGTTAGCCCGCCTACGGAATCGCCGCTTGAGCTTCTAAAAATCGTTTCGTTATTTCGTCTTGCCATGCCGCGAGCCACAATAAAAGTCTGCGGCGGTCGCGAAAAAAATCTTGGCCGCCTGCAACCGCTAATTTTCCAAGCCGGCGCAAACGGTTATATTACCGGCGGATATTTGACGACGGCGGGGGCGGGTATCGACGCGGACGATGAGATGATTGATGCTTTGGGGTTGAAAAGGAACTGAAGTTTTTTAAAAATTTTGATCTAAAAAACGGGCAACCCATCCGGAGGCCGCCCGTCATCAGCATCATATCAATCCCAAAAACCGCCATTTACTGAAAATACTTTTCCGAAAACTGCCTCTGCGGCGTGTTATCGTATATCAACTTGCTAATTCGACCCATTGCCGGTGCGCCCGGGAAGTTTATGGTATACACGCCCTCCCGTTCAAAGCCAAGGATATCGGGGCTCATGTTTGCGCCCGGGGCGCCGTTGAACCTTTTTCCTTCGAGATCGATCAACGCGAAGTGCTCCGATCTCATGCGCAAATCGGTGTTGGCGCTGCTGTGTACGCGGATTTCATATCGGGTGCCTCCGCTAGGGTTGGCGGCGATGGCCAGCAGGATTCTCTTGTCGTTGATCCTTCTAAACATCACCGTATCCGTGTAGTCTCTGATGACCGACACGAACGCGGAATACGACCATATATTTTCCTTGTAGATCTCGCCCAGAACTGTTTGGGCGGGAACGAAGGTGGAATCAAAGTAGAGCGCCACCTTTGCGAAGTATTCGGCTCTTATAAAGTGCGTCGTTTTGTCTTCTTCTTCTTTTTCTCTTCTACCGGCCGCGAGCTCAAATTTGGCGATTTCGTAGTTTTCCTGAACGACATCGCCTATGACCCCGGCTCGCATTTCCCTGAACGGGGCCGGGTCCGCGGCCTTCGATATCGCGCGGTCATAGTATCTGAGGGCATCTATGAATCTGCGCCTGACGGAGCTGGAGTCGCCGAGCTGTGCCAAAAACCTAGCATAATCCTGACGTACGCTAGTTTCCACGTCGTCTTTGAGCTGAGCCTCAATATCGTTCATCAGGAGCGGAATGCCGCCCATGTTGACGCCGCCCTCTTCAAGCATCAGCCTAGCGCGGACTATGCACATTTCGATGAAACGATTGCGCAGTCTGGTCGAAACGTTCTGCGGGTTCGCCATGACAGCTTCTCTGTACTTCATGAAAGCCATCTTCCAATGCTCGCGCTGCGCGGCGCCCGTGGTTCTTTGAGACATCTTGTAGGCCTTGTCGCCAGCGGCCTCCGCGCCTGATCCGCAGGCAATCAGCAATGTCAGCGCCAAAACGCCGATACAGACAAACGCACGTAACAAATGCTTCTTCATCTACTCCTCCTTCAAGTGTTATGGTAATATTATGGTTAACGACAAAATACCGTCTGATAAACAAAAATAATTATTGCATGGATAATGTCAATGTTTTTTGAAAATTATTTTTTAGCGGGGAAAACTCTTTTTTAGAATCTTCCTTTAATTGCGGAAGAGTGCGAGCCTTTCTCCGGCTGACCCCATTATTCCTCGCCTCCTCGATGTCCGATGCGACACATGTCAATTAAAAAACAAAAACACTGCCGTCTCATAAGATTTTACCGTTTTTTTTAAAACCATTTTTTTAAAATCTTTTTTTTAAAATGTGTCGCCTCACCCCCTGATACCGCTCCGTAATGTTTGGGACAACAAAGGTTCGTATGAATGGAGGGGGCGATGTCCTTCCATGCGTGGTTGTAGTGTAAGGATTACAAACCATATCCCCCGTATTTGGTTTTAGGATATGGGTTTTAGCGTAGGGGCGCGATTTATCGCGCCCTCGGTTTTAGGTGGGGGGCGTTGCGGGGGTTCTCCCCCGCTCTGGGGGTAGCGGAAAAGAAATATTGGCTTTGCCAATATTTCTTTGGAGCGTGGGGGATTTGTTCCCCCCTTAAAATATG
>JAITUP010000199.1 GCA_031286265.1 Chitinispirillales bacterium
CCGCTCCTCGTTAGGCGTCAGTTCGCCCGCAAAGTGTATCGACCCGTCTTTGAGCCCCTTGAGTACGTCGTCCCAGTCGTAGGCCACCGGCTTAAACGGGATCTTGAACACATCCGCCAGCCACTCGCTAAACAGCGCGATAAATCCATCGGGCTGCCCGTTTTTGTTGACAAACAGCTCGGTCCCTTCCATATTCGCGAAAATCAGAGTATCAAACTGGCCGCGGATAGCCTCAACAGCCGCGATATCTGCCTTGGTTATCCCCGGAATGTCCTGAAGCCGCGTAAACGCGTAGGGCGACCCCTTGTTTTGATGTTCGTCCAATCCGCTCCCCATCTCCAAAACCGAGAGCAAAATCACCGCCGCAGCAGCCGTAGCCGACAATATCATCGCGATAACGCGCGAACGCCTCTTGCCTTTTTTCAGATTCTCCATATATATAATATAGTATATGGAACGCCAGACCGCATAAAAAAATAAAAAAAGTTCTTGACTCTCGAAATCCCATAAATTAATTTTAATACTGTGCAGTAAATTTGCTAATGGTCCAACCCCGGATTTCCGCTTTTGGGCCTTTATTTCTCTCGCGTCTTTCTCGGCCTTTTTCTTTTACGCAGTATCGGATTGCGGTGCCCAACATCATTATTCACTAAAACGAGGAGCTGTTTTTATGACGGCGCTTGAAGCATTAAAGCATTATTTTGGCTACGGCGAGTTCCGCAGCGGGCAGGAAGAACTCATACGCGGCATTTTGGCAGGCAGAGACGTGCTCGGCATAATGCCGACCGGCGCGGGGAAGTCGGTGTGCTTCCAGATTCCCGCGCTCATGAGAGACGGGGTAACGCTCATCGTGTCGCCGCTCATCTCGCTCATGAAAGACCAGGTAAACGCCCTCACCCAGTCCGGCGTGCCGGCGGCGTTCATCAACTCGTCGCTAACCCAGCGGCAGATCGACAAAGCGCTGCAAAACGCGAGAAACGGGGCGTATAAGTTGATATACGTAGCCCCCGAACGGCTACCCACGCCCGATTTTATCGCGCTGGCGAGGGATGTGAAGATATCGATGCTCACGGTCGACGAAGCGCACTGCATATCTCAATGGGGCCAGGATTTCCGCCCAAGCTACGCGCAAATTCCGGAATTTATTGCCGATTTGCCGACGAGGCCGGTCGTGTCGGCGTTTACGGCTACCGCTACGCCGAGAGTGCGGGAAGATATTGTGAGCCTGCTCAGGCTGGACGATCCGCAGATTCTGATTACGGGGTTTGATCGGAAAAATCTGTATTTTGATGTGAGAAAACCGAAGAATAAGTATAATGAGTTGACGGGTTTTTTGAGGGATAAGAAGGATCGGTGCGGGATTATTTACTGCGGAACGAGGAAGCTGGTGGAGGAAGTGTGCGAGCGGCTGCGCGACGACGGGTACAACGCTTCGCGGTATCATGCCGGGCTGGGTGATTATGAGCGTCGGGAAAATCAGGACGATTTTTTGTACGACCGCGCCCTGATTATGGTTGCGACAAACGCGTTTGGAATGGGGATTGACAAGTCGAACGTGTCGTTTGTAGTCCACTACAACATGCCCAAGGATATAGAAAGCTATTACCAAGAAGCCGGCCGCGCGGGCCGTGATGGCGAACCTGCCGATTGCGTGCTGCTTTATAGCGGTCAGGATGTGCGGATGAATGAGTGGATGATCGAAAATGATAAGGATGTGCAGTATCCTGATAAAGAGACGGAAGAAATGTTGAAAGAGCGCAGCCGAAAACGGTTGCGGGAGATGACTTTTTACAGTACGACCGCTGATTGCCTGCGTGGCTTCATCCTTAAATACTTCGGCGAAAACCCGCCTGACTATTGCGGGAATTGCGGATGCTGCAATATGGATTTTGAGATGACAGACATTACGGTAGACGCGCAGCAAATTCTCTCCTGCGTAACGCGAATGAACGAGCGGTACGGATCACGTCTTATTATGGATGTTTTGCGCGGTAAAATGACAGAAAAAGTGATTGCGCTTGGGCTTGACAGCCTGTCGACTTTTGGCATCAATAATAGACAAACAAGGCAACTTCGGGCGATAATGGATTTTTTAATCATGCAAAAATACCTTTTTAAGACTAGTGACGAATACCCCATAATCAAACTCGGCGAACGCGCTAATGATGTATTGCGCGGTGGTGTATCTGTACAGATGAAGTTAGCGGTGGAAAAATCGCCATCTCAATTTTTCGGCGACGGCATGGACTATGCGGTTCAAGATGACAATAGACGTCAACGTCGTAGAGACCGGTCGTCTGTTGACAAAACTGTTAGCATCAGATCCGTTGATAAAAATCTGTTTGAATCTCTGCGCGCTCTCAGAAACGAAATAGCGAGAGAGCAAAAAGTCCCAGCCTACATAGTCTTTTCCGACAGCACTCTTACTGATATGTGCGTGAGGCTTCCGAGGACAAAGGAGGATTTTCTTGATGTATCCGGTGTTGGCGATGTAAAACTTGAGAAATATGGCGAGCCTTTTTTAAACGCTATATCTGAGTATTTGCGCTCCAATGACATTAATGACGCTAATGATGTTGTTAGCATTAGCGCTATTGCCAATGATAACGTCGATAAAACATTGGCGCCTCCGGTTCTCGACTCTTCTGCTATTGAAATTACCGATGAACCCGTTACCGTTAGCGTCATTGCCGACCGCATAAACTGCTACCTCATCCCCCTCGCCCGCAAAAAACTCACCGGCAAGC
>JAITUP010000219.1 GCA_031286265.1 Chitinispirillales bacterium
CGATCCCCGCGCGCGGGCGCCGAACAGCGCCCATCGCAGGGCGCGCGCGCCGAACAGCGTCCATACCAGGGCGCGGGCGCCGAGCGTCCGTATCAGGGTACTGGCGCTGAGCGTCCATATCAGGGCACGGATGCCGAACGTCCATACCAGGGCGCGGACGCCGAACAACGTCCATACCAGGGCACGGACGCCGAGCGTCCATATCAGGGTACAGATGTCGAACGTCCATACCAGGGCACGGACATCGAACGTCCACAGGGCACGGGTACATACAGAGTAACGCAATGGGAGTATCACGTAGGTCCATTTCAGGACGCGGATACCACCGACCGTCCATCTCAGGACACGGATACCACCGGCCAGCCGTATCAGGGCGCGGGTGAAGCCGTGTATCAGCCCACGGAGGAAGCCGTATACCAGCCTGCGGAGGAGGCCGTATATCAGCCCACGGAACAGGTCGTAGAGCAGGTTGCGGATCAGCCTGCGGAAAAGGCGGCTACGAGTGCGGACAAACCTTTTGCCTATTTCCTCTCGTTCCGGCCGGAATACGTGGAGGTATTTGATGAGATTAGCACTGTCGGGCTTTGCTTGGAATTTGGGTTGCTGAGCAGAAATGGCCTATTTCTCACAGCCGATCTGAGCGCCGGTATAAATTACTTGGGCGGCATGGCAAACGTAGGATATTCCTTCGATATGCCCGCGCTAAGGATTATAGGCGGGGTTTCCGGCGGCTATCACAGAACCACTCTGGTCGCCAAACTAGTTACGGAGAACGACAGACTGGTGGGGCGTGAATATGGAGAAAACGTGGGATTCGGCGGTCCGTTTTTGAAACTCACGTGGAAGGATATCGACATTACAGGCAGAGTTTTGTTTGGCCGTAAAAGCGACTCACCTGTATTTGATGAAGTAGAGTATATCGTCAAAAATAGCGGCAATACCGCGACCTGGTCCATTGGAATAGGTTACAATATGCGTTAAGGCGCCAAGAGAGGAGCAGACGAATGAAAACCGTCACAAAAGTATCAAGAAAAACCATTGTGTTTTATGCAGTAATTCCGACTTTGCTGCTGCTGTTTACCGCTTGCAGCGATTTTATAGAAAGGTCCATTACGGTGCCTTATCTAACGTTATTCTTCGACACGCAAGGCGGCGACGAGCGTGACCCGCTGACAGCGGCTTACGGTGAGAAGATCACACTGCCGCAGGCGAGGTATGGCGGCTACGCCTTGGCCGGCTGGTATTCCGAGGACGGGGTAATAAAATACGGCGACCCCGGATACGAGTATACCATAACGGACAACACGGTCATGTTTGCCCGTTGGAGTGAAGTCCTGCCCAAAGATCTTGCCGACACGCTGGTTCACGGCACGGCTTTTGTGCTGGTGGAAGCGGGAACCTTTACAATGGGCAGCCCCGAGAGCGAGGCCGGCCGTCATCACGACGAAACGCAGCGCGAGGTAACGATAACGCGGGATTTTTGGATAAGCAAGTATCCCGTAACAAACAGACTGTTCGGCAGAAGCGTCGCCAACGATCTGTTGGATCATCCCGTTGTGGACGTCACCTGGGAAGAGGCACAGTCGTTTGCGAAAAGTAACGGCTGGTCTTTGCCCACGGAAGCCCAGTGGGAATTCGCCGCGCGCGGCGGAAACAAAAGTAACGGATATCTTTACAGCGGCAGCGACGCGTTGGATGGGGTCGCCTGGTATTTGGGTAACTCCAATAACGACGGTGCGCAGCGCGTCGGTCAAAAACAGCCCAACGAATTGGGCATACGCGACATGAGCGGCAACGTTTTTGAATGGGTCTATGACTTCTACGGTATGCCCGATCCGGACGATTTGGTTGATCCCCGCGGGCCTGAAACCGGCAACTACCGTATCTCCCGCGGTGGCAGCTGGCAAAGCCCGCAGAGGGAATGCCGCGTGGCCGACAGGCCGTTTTCATATCCGGGCGCGAAAAGCGATTACAAGGGATTTCGCGTAGTTTTTGAGGTTGTAAATTGAAATGATTATTTTTTGACGAGGAAGCGGGTCGAAAGCTATGTATAAAGCCAAGAAAAACAGTGTTCTCGTTATAGACGATGAGAACTCGAACATACTTGCACTCACGCATATATTAGACCCCGACTACACCGTTTACGCGGCAAAGAGCGGTCCGCAGGGCATTCAAGCGGCCCTGAAATATTTGCCGGATGTCATTTTACTCGACATCGTAATGCCGGAGATGGACGGATATGCCGTGCTTGACGAGCTTAGAGTTCACGAGTCGACACGGGATATCCCCATCATCTTCGTTACCGGGCTTAGCAACAGCGCCGCCGAAGAAGCTGGATTGGCTCTTGGGGTGGTCGATTACATAGTCAAGCCGTTTTCTACCGTTACCGTTAAATTAAGGGTAGGGAATCAGATACGGTTAATAGAGCAACTCCGCAAAAACGAATACGACATAGCGAAATACAAACTCGCAAACGACGCTTTGAATATTGCATTGTGGGATATGGAAGTAATAGAAGGAGATCCTGTCAACCCCAATAACCAGCTTATCTTTTCGCAGGAATTTCGTAATTTACTAGGTTTTTCTGATGAAGTTGATTTCCCGAACATTATTTCCAGTTGGAGCGATCGCCTGCATCCCGATGATAAAGAAAATACATTAAAGGTTTTTGCCGAGCGTATGACTGATCGTTTAAGTCGAGTAGCCTATAACATTGAATACCGCTTATTGATGAAAAATGGTAAAGAGTACCGGCATTTTCATGCATTTGGAACTACGCAACGGGATAGTAACGGTGTCCCCATCAGAATGGCCGGGGCGCTCGTGGATATAACCGAAGAGAAACTGATGAAAGAAGAAATAGCGGAAATGACGGCACAAAACGAAGCGGACGCCCACTGGTACAAGTCCATCCTCGACGCCATCCCGCTGCCCATCAGCGTTACCGACCCAAATAAGAAATGGACGTTTGTCAACAAAGCGGTCGAAAGTTTTTTGGGGGCAAAGCGAGAAAATCTACTCGGCAAGCCATGCAGCACCGCCGCCAGTCCTATATGTAATACCGAAAATTGCGGCATAGCCAGCGTCAAGCGCGGGATAAAACGCATATCTTTCGACTATGAAGGAGAATATTTTCAGGCTGACATCGAGATTTTGCATGACATAGAAGGAGCGACCGCGGGGT
Organism: Chitinispirillales bacterium; assembly: GCA_031286265.1. Taxonomy (GTDB): domain Bacteria; phylum Fibrobacterota; class Chitinivibrionia; order Chitinivibrionales; family Chitinispirillaceae; genus GUT77. The sequence continues at coordinate 3,185 of JAITUP010000219.1, forward strand.
TTGTCGAAGTTGTTCAAGATGTCACCAACGTACAGAAATTAGCAAAGCAGCGCGCCGAAGCGGAAATGACCAACCGCGCCAAGTCCAAGTTTCTCGCCAACATGAGCCACGAAATACGCACGCCGATGAACGCGATTTTGGGCATCACCGAAATTATGATACAGAGCGAGAAAAACCTGCCCGCGACAGTCGGGGAAGGATTAATCAAAATACACAATTCGTGTAACATGCTGCTCGGCATCATCAACGACATCTTAGACTTCTCAAAAATAGAAGCGGGTAAGCTCAGCATCCGATCTGTGGAATATAACGTAGCCAGCCTTATAAACGACTCCGCACAACTGAACATAATGAAAATCGAAGACAAAAACATCGATTTTGAGCTTGAAATCGATGAGAATATCCCGGCGAAGTTGATTGGCGACGAGTTGCGTATCAAGCAAATTCTCAATAATCTGCTCTCCAACGCTTTCAAATATACGGATACCGGCAAAGTCATTTTATCGGTGACTTCCGAGAAAGACGACGACGGAGTGACGCTTATTTTGAGCGTACGCGATACGGGCCACGGCATGACGAAAGGGCAAGTGGAAAAACTGTTTGAAGACTATACCCGATTCAATCAGAAATCCGCCAGCACTGTTGAAGGCACGGGGCTCGGGTTATCCATCACGCGGCGTTTGATAGACCTCATGAACGGTGAGATCCATGTGGAGAGCAAGCTTGGCGTCGGTTCGATATTTACCGTGCGGCTGCCGCACGGCACGGCAGGTTCAGAGACGTTGGGCAAAGAAGTGGTTGAAAATTTGCAGCTGTTCCGTATGGTCGAGAAGAGGGAAAAAATGAAAATTGTGCATGAACCCATGCCCTACGGAAAGGTGTTGGTCGTTGACGACGTGGAAGCTAACCTCTATGTCGCCGCTGGCCTTATGAAGCCGTACAAGTTGCAAATTGACACCGTATTGAGCGGATACGCCGCCATCGACAATATCAAAGCCGGTAAAAAATACGATATCATATTCATGGATCACATGATGCCCAAGCTAAACGGCATGGAAACGACAAAGCGCCTGCGTCAATTGGGATATACGGCGCCTATCGTCGCGCAGACGGCAAACGCGATGGCGGGGCAAGCGGATATATTTTTGCAAAACGGTTTCGACGATTTTATCGCGAAGCCGATAGACACTCGCCTTTTGCATTCGATAATCTGTAAATATGTACGCGACAAACAGCCGTCTGAAACGGTAGAAGAAACCGTCGAGGCTAAGGCGATGATGGAAACGGAAGGCTACGGCGAAGGCTTGACGCGGCTTTTGGACAGAAAAATAGACGGACTGGATATACTAAAAGGACTTGAACGTTATCATAACGACGAAGAGTTATATTTGAAAATCATGCATTCATACGTGGCAAGCGCCTGTTCCATGCTCGACTCGATAACAACCGTCAGCGAAGACGAAATTAGAGACTACGAGATAATCGTTCATGGTATGAAAGGGATCAGCGTCGACGTTTATGCCGAAGAGATAGGTAAGAGCGCCATGGCCCTTGAACACGCGGCAAAGGCGGGTAACTATGAATACGTAGCCTTAAACAATCCGCCGTTCGTTAAAGCGGCCAAAAAGCTTGTCGCCGAGCTTGGAGCCGTACTGTCGGAAATTGAGGCTGAGAATCAAAAACCAGAGAAAGACAAGCCGGACACCGGGCTTTTGTTGAAGCTGCTCGCCGCCTGCATAGCCTACGATATGGATGCCGTGGACGAAGCGATGGACGCGATAGACGAATACCAATACACATCGGACGACGGCCTCGCGGTTTTATTGCGAGACTGCGTCAATGTGATGGACTTTCAGCAAATCATTAAAAAGCTTTCCGGTCCCGATATAGGATAACTTAAAGGAGGGGACGTACCCATGGCAGACGACGATATACGCAAACAGATTATCGAGGAGATGCTCTTAGAAAATCTCCGTAAAAAAATTATTTACGTGGATGATGTCACCCACAATCTACTATCGGTAAAAAACAGGCTTAAGAAGCGCTATGAAGTTTATTCCGCGCCGTCCGCTACGGTAATGTTTGAATTTCTTGAGCACATCACGCCCGATTTAATATTGCTCGACATCAACATGCCGGGCATTAGCGGCTACGAAGCGATCAAAATATTAAAAGCGGACAAGCGCCACGCGAACGTACCGGTTATTTTTCTGACGGGCAAGGCCGACAAGGAGAGCATGAGAAAGGGTTTCAGCCTCGGCGCGGCCGATTATGTGTCAAAACCCTTTTCGGACGCGGATTTAATAGAACGCATAGAACGCCAGATAGACCCCGAAACACGCAGGCAATCATGGGAAGACGACGAGTCCAAACGTAAAGTGATTATTTATGTCGACGATATCAATCACAGCCTGATATCGGTGAGAGCCAGGCTTAAGCAACGCTATGAAGTATATCCCGCAATATCAGTTGACGCAATGTTTGAGCTACTCGAAAAGGTCACGCCGGACTTGATATTGCTCGATGTCAACATGCCGCGCATAAACGGATACGAAGCCATAAAAATGTTGAAAGCCGACGATAATTATAAAGAGATACCGGTTATTTTCCTGACAAGCAAAACCGACAAAAGGAGTTCGGACAAAGGCCTCAGCCTCGGCGCGGCCGATTATGTACTCAAACCCTTTTCCGACCCCGATCTGATAATGCGCATCGAACGGCAAATTAACCCCGAAACGCGCACCGAAGGATGGCAGGCGAAAAAAATCCGCAAAACGATTATTCATGTCGACGATGTCAATTTCAACCTGATATCGGTGAAAGGCAGACTGAAAGACCATTATGAGGTATACCCCGTGCTGTCCGTCGACATGTTGTTTGAAACCCTGAAACACGTCATACCGGATTTGATATTGCTCGATGTCAACATGCCGTATGTCTGCGGCCACGAGGCCATAAAAAGATTAAAGAACGACGTGCGCTATTCCGTGATACCGGTTATCTTCCTGACAAGCAAAGCCAGTAAGAGCGACATGATTAAAAGTTTCACCCTCGGCGCCGCCGACTACGTCGCCAAACCCTTTACCGACGCGGAATTAATCAAGCGCATCGAACATCAGATTAATCCCCAAGCAAACGAATATTCGATGGAAAACAGCGACGGCGATCAGAGCAACAAACCGAACATCCTCGCCATTGACGAATCGTTCAGCATGTTAAACGCCGTCCAACACGCGCTACGCGACGACTATGTCGGCCCGCTTACGGGGCTAATGCAAAAAAACTTTGCCATCTTTTATGCGCTGCGCGACAACTACAAAGTATTCATGGTTGCGAAATCGGAGCAACTGAAAGATATTTTACAGCAAAAAACGGCGATAAACTTATTTCTGATCGATAGCAAAGTAGCCGTGGCGGACGGTCTCGACCTTGTCCAGATAATTCGAGAGTTCCCGGATCATAAAGCGACCCCGATTATTACCATGACATCCAAGGGAGCGGAGGGCCATGTCAGCGCCGTCGGCTATGCCGGCCCCTGCGGTTCCATAGCGAAACCGTTTGACCCGGATGATTTGCGGAAAATAGTGGCTAAACATATTAAAACCTAAGGAAGTTCGCGGACATATACTATATTAGGGGTAGTGTAATAGTAGTTCCACTTTAAAATAGCGCCTACATTGCCCAACGACTGCACGCTACTCCGTGATGTCGCCGGACAACGCGGACGCCGTTTTAGAGTGGGGTGAGTATATAGGAAAAAACACCAAAGAGAAGGCTTTTTGAATGAAAATAATCGCCATTCTACCCCACATCACGCTGTTACCCCTACTGTTATTGTTGTCGGGCACACTCCTTCCGGGCTGCGGCGCCTCCGGCGGGGGGCAGACTTACGAAGCGCCGGTCCGTTTTTCGTACCGCGACGTCCCGGGCGTTACCCCGGAAGAGATAGCGGCGATTGCAAAACTGCGGGAACAGACGGAACATTTTATTTACGGGATGCAGCTAAGCACCGAGATGTTTTTTGGAGAAGACGGAGAGATAAAAGGGTTTACCGCTTTGTTTTGCGATTGGCTGACTAACTTGTTTGAAATCCCTTTCATTCCCAAGCATTACGAATGGCGTGACCTGCTTGTCGCCCTTGAAAACGGCGGGGTGGATTTTACCGGCGATATAACCGCAACCGAGGCGCGGCGCAGCATCTACTTTATGACCTACGACATCGCGAAGCGCCCCCTGAAATATTTCCGCATCGAAGGCTCAAGGCCTCTATCTGAAATTGCGGCGTACCGACCCATGCGCTATGGTTTCGTTTCGGGCACTATAACACACAACACCGTCGCCGCCGTCTCCGATACGACCGCCTATGAGGTTGTATTTATCGGCAATTTAGATCAAGTGCACGGGGCTCTCGCGAGCGGAGAGATCGACGCCTTTTTTCACAGCGGTCCGATAGAGATAAATTTTGATCATTACGGCGATGTCGTTTCGGAGTTTTTTTTGCCTCTCGCGTATATCCCGGTTTCTCTTGTCGCGTCTATGAGCAGGCCGGAACTCGAGCCTATAATATCGGTGGTGCATAAAATCTTACAAAACGACGGCCTCCGCTCTTTCATCGAGTTATACAATCAGGGGTATAGCGAATATTTGAAGCATAAGTTGCGAGCGCGGCTTACAGATGAGGAGCGGACGCATATTCAAAACAATCCCACGGTGCGGTTCGTCGCCGAATACGACAATTATCCGGTCAGTTTTTACAACGTTAGGGAAAAAGCCTGGCAAGGCATAGCTTTTGATGTGATTGCGGAAGTGGAGACGCTTACGGGTTTAGAGTTTGGGGAACCCGTTAACGGCCACAATACCGAATGGCATGAACTATACGCCATGCTCAAGAACGGGGAAGTGTCGATGATTACCGAGCTAATCCGCTTGCCGGAAAGGGAAGCCTATTTCCACTGGCCTAATAATACGATTCTCACAAATCAATACGCGCTCTTGTCTAAATCGCAGCGCAACAATATCCGAATCAACGAAATTATGTTTACCAGAGTAGGATTGATACGGGATGTCGCGTACACCGCGGTATTTCAGCATTGGTTTCCCAATCACACAAATACGGTGTTTTACGAAAGCGTGGACGCCGCTTTTAAGGCGCTGGAAAACGACGAGGTAGAAATGGTGATGGCGACCATATTTCATCTTCTTGCCCAGACCAACTACCGTGAGCTTCCCGGCTTTAAGGCGAATGTCGTGTTCAACGGCGCCTTTAACTCTACTTTCGGTTTTAACATAAACGAAGAAATATTGTGTTCCATTGTTGATAAAGCGCTAAGCATAGTTGATGTCGAGCTAATCACGGGGCAGTGGTTGCGTAAAACTTACGACTACCGCGAAAAAGTGGTGCAGGCGCGAATACCTTGGCTGATTAGCGCAATCGTCCTGTCTTTGATTACTCTCACTCTCGTATCCATCCTTTTCGCGAGAAGCCGTAATGCCAAAAGGAAATTGGAAATACAGGTCGAGCAACGGACACACGAGTTGCGGCTGCAAACGGAGAAGGCCAACTCCGCTTCGCGCGCCAAGTCGGCTTTCCTCGCCAACATGAGCCACGAAATCCGTACGCCCATGAATAGCTTTATGGGATTTGCGGAACTTGCGATGGATAAAACCATCGAACCTCAAATCGAAGATTATTTAGGGAAAATTACAGACAGCACAAGATGGCTTTTGGGCATTATAAACGATATCCTCGACATATCTAAAATAGAAGCCGGTAAAATGGAACTGGAAAACGTGCCTTTCAACCTGCAAGACATTATCATGCGCTGCCAATCGGTCATTTTGCCGGAACTTACGAATAAAGGGCTTGAATTGGAATTACATGTCGATTCGTTGGTAGACAAAAAATTATTAGGCGACCCTCTCAGGCTTTATCAAGTGATTATGAACCTTTTATCTAACGCCGTGAAATTTACGAATGCCGGGACTATCAAATTTTCATCATCGGTGAAAAATTTGGATAATGGCAAAACGACGGTGTATTTTGAAGTGAAAGACAGCGGCATCGGCATGAGCGGCGAGCAGGCGGAAAAAATATTCGCTCCGTTCATTCAAGCCGATTCCAGCACAACGCGTAACTACGGCGGCACGGGTTTAGGGTTGACGATTGCCAAAAATATGATAGAGCTGATGGGAGGTAAGCTCTCGATGGAAAGCACGCCCGGCATCGGCAGCACGTTTAGCTTTGAAATCACTTTTGAAACGATAGACGCGTCGTCCGGCGACGTGCTTGATAACGGAGATTACGAGATTGTCGGAAAACCGCACTTTAACGGATTGGTCTTAATTTGCGACGACAATCCCATGAATCGCGAGGTGGTATGCGAGCATCTTGCGCGTGTGGGGCTTAGCGTCGTAGCGGCGATGAACGGAAAGATTGCGGTAGAAACGGTTCAAGAGCGCGTGGCAAGCGATAAAAAACCGTTTGACATGATATTTATGGATATATTCATGCCCGTTATGGACGGCATTGAAGCGGCGACGAAAATAACCGCGCTGAATACCGGAACGCCCATAGTGGCCATGACGGCAAACGTGATGGCGAATGAACTGGATAATTACAGAAAACACGGAATGCCCGATTACTTGGGCAAACCTTTTACATCACAGGAATTGTGGCGTGTTTTGTTAAGGTACCTAACGCCCATAAGCAGTTCCGCCGTAGACGACGACGAACAAGCGCGGGATAAAGACGAATTGCTAAAAAAACTGCGAATCAATTTTGTAAAAAGTAATCAGACGACGTATGACAACATCGCCAACGCTATCGAAAGTAACGATGTCAAGCTGGCGCACAGACTGGCGCATACCTTAAAAGGCAGCGCTGGGATGATTGATGAAACGATGTTGCAAAAAGCCGCCGCAAAGGTCGAAGATTCGCTTAAAAACGGGAAAAACTTTGTTTCGGATGAAAAAATGAATATCCTCAAAAAAGAACTAACGTTCGTTTTAGAAGGATTGAAGCCGATGCTCGATACATCTGAAAAAATTAAAAAGACTCTGAATCCGGAAGAAATATCGGCGCTGTTTGAAAAATTGGAGCCCATGCTCGTTAACATAAATCCGGGATGCGTAAACATGCTCGACGATCTCCGCGCCATTCCTGAAATGGAAAAGCTCGTGCGTCAAATAGAAAATTATGAATTCGATTTCGCGGCTGAAACGCTTGCGAAATTAAAGAAAAAATATACCGGAGGTTTTTAACTTGGAAACGACCGGCAAAATGAGAAAAAACAATCGGTTAATTCGCGCTCTGCTTCCCGCGGTGTTTCTGTTAATTACGTTTTTGGGTTGCGAGAGCGCAAAGGAAAGATCGGTATCTTTTGAACCGCCGATTTTCTCTTCGTATCGCGACATACCCGGTGTGACCGCCAAGGAGATCGCGGCCATCGAAGCGCTCAGGTCGAAGCGGCAAAGTTTCATCTACATGAGCCCGCTCACAACGGAAACGTTCATATTGCCTAACGGCGAACACGCGGGGTTTACGGCCAAACTTTGCGAATTTCTTTCCGGATTCTTCGACATACCGTTTGAAATCAGGATCGGCACGTGGAACGAAACCTTGAGCGGGCTTGCCGACGGCACCGTCGATTTCACCGGCGAAATGACGTCGACGCCCGAGCGGAAACAGACCTATTTTATGAGTTATCCAATCGCGCAGCGCCCGCTGAAAGTTTTTACTTATGGAGAAAATATTACGATTGAAACGGAAGAGGACATAAACGGCCTCAAGGTAGGTTTTTGGCCAGGTACGATTACGGCACAATTCATTTTGGACGCATACCCGTGGCTTGATTTTGAAATAGTGCCGATTACCGGCGAAATATACGAAGTTGAAATGCTCAAGAGCGGCGCTATCGACGTGTTTATATACGACGGCGTGGTTGAATACGGATATAAAAACCATGAGAATATACGTAGCCACAGCCTGTTTTCGATGGTATACACCCCGGTTTCGCTTACTACCCAAAATCCCGATCTCGAGCCTATTATATCGATGCTTAACAAATATATCGCCGCCGGCGGGATCCATAAACTTTTTGAACTTTACAAAACCGGGAACAATCAATACGCAAAATATATGCTCCAAAAATCCTTTACCGGCGCGGAAAGAGCTTATATAGAAAATCTGACCGAGAAAATTTCCGTAGGCTTAAAATTCGATTCTTACCCTATCAGTTTTTACAACGTGAAAGAAAGAGAATTTCAGGGGATAGCGGTGGATATTTTGGCGGAGATAAGCAATCTGGCCGGTATTGAATTTGAAGTCGCAAACGCCAAAAATACCCCATGGACCGAGATATTTGAGAGACTCAAGGCCGGCAAAACATCGGTAGCCGCGGACTTGATGGTTACGGTGGAACGGAAGGAGTTTTTTATTTGGACGGACACGCCGTTCTTTTCTTCGAGATACGCGTTTATATCAAAGTCGGACTATCCGTACCTTGAACCGTATCAGATAGCGCATGTAGCCGTGGGTACTGTTAGCGGGAGCGCTTTTGAAGACAAGTATAATCTGTGGTTCCAAGGCAGCGACAACTTGAGATTATTCACTACGCTGGATGTCGCGTTCGACGCGCTTGAGAATGGAGAGATAGATTTGGTTTTAGCGTCCGAATCTCACCTTCTCTATCAAACGAATTATCGCGAAAAATCGGGATACAGGGTGAATTTCGCTTTCCATTCATCCATTTATTCATATTTTGGGTTTAATAAAAATGAGGAAATACTGCGTTCGATTTTCGACAAGGCGATGATTTATATACCGATGGGCAGAATTTCAAAGGATTGGACGAGCCGGATGTACGATTATTCGCGGAGGCTTGCCGAAGAGCGTTCCGTTTTTATGACCATATCGACTATCGTGCTCATGTTGGGAATTGTTTTGCTGATGCTTTTGTATCTGAAAGATAGGGCTAAAAGGAAAACCATCGCGGGGCAAGCGGCGGCCCTTTCCACCATGTCGGCGAGGATCGAGGCGATTATACACAATCTGCCCGGGATGGTATTCCAGCACATTTACAATCCGCCCGAATATACATACACCTTCGTCAGCGACGGCTGTAAGGAACTCACCGGATACGCGGAAGATGAATTTATCGGCAGCGGTATGATTAAGTTTTTCGATATGGTGCATCCCGACGATGTGGAAGCCATCGAAAAACTGAGCGCGGAAACGCTCCCGCACGGTATGCCGTTTGAGACTATGTTCCGTATCAAAACCAGAGACGGCGTTGAAAAATGGATCTGGGAGCGCAGCCGGGTAATTGAGAAAAAACCGGACGGCACTCCATATTTGATTGAAGGTTATTATACCGACGTCACCGAGCGGCGGCAATTGGAGACCGCTGAAATGGCCAACCGGGCGAAAAGCGAGTTTTTGGCAAAAATGAGCCACGAAATCAGAACGCCCATGAACAGTATCATGGGCTTTGCGGAACTTGCGACGGAAAGCGATTCCACGGTTTTGATAAAAAATTATTTAGGGAAAATTACCGATAGTACAAGATGGCTCCTGCGCATCATAAACGACATCCTCGACATATCAAAAATTGAAGCCGGAAAAATGGAACTGGAGCGCGTGCCTTTTGATCTGTGCGATGTTTTTTCCCGTTGCCAGTCGGTCATACTGCCCGCGGTTAAAGACAAAGGACTTGATCTGAGCGTCTATGCGGAACCGTCAATCGGCAAGAAACTGATCGGCGACCCGTTAAGACTTTATCAGGTGCTTATGAATCTGCTATCCAACGCGGTAAAATTTACAAACTCGGGAACGGTCAAATTCTCTTCTACAATAAAGAAAACGGATGAGAATACCGCAACCTTATATTTTGAAATAAAAGACACCGGCATCGGCATGACTCCCGAACAGATAAAAAAAATATTCGATCCCTTTACTCAAGCGGATTCCAGCACGACCCGCGATTACGGCGGCACGGGGCTTGGGCTTGCGATAGCAAGGAATATAGTGGAACTGATGAACGGGGAGTTGGCCGCGAAAAGCGTACCGGGCATCGGCAGCGCTTTTAGCTTTGAATTAACGCTTGATACGATAGACGCGCCCGACGACGTATCCGGGCAAACGAAATTCGATGTGCTCGAAAAACCTTATTTTAACGGCCTCGTGCTGATTTGTGACGATAACCCTCTCAACCAAGAGGTTATATGCGCCCACCTCGCTCGCGTAGGATTGCAAACCGTGACAGCGGATAACGGCAAAATTGGCGTAGAGATGGTTAACGAGCAAAAAGAGAGCGGCGAAAAACCGTTCGACCTGATTTTGATGGATATGTTCATGCCGGTTATGGACGGAATAGAGGCCGCTACCAAAATAATGGCAATGGATACCGGGACTCCCATCGTTGCCATGACGGCCAACGTGATGCTTAGCGAACTTGAAAAATACAAGAAGCACGGAATGCCGGATTGTTTAGGAAAACCCTTTACCTCGCAGGAATTGTGGCAAATTTTATTGAAATACTTTACGCCCATAAGCAGCGAACCCATAAACGGCGACACGGATGAATGTGACGACAGTGAAAAACAGCAAAAGATGATGCGCTACAACTTTTATAAAAGCAACCAAAGCGTACACGCTGAAATAATGGAGGCGGTCGCCGCCGGAGATACAAAGTTGGCGCACAGGTTAGCGCACACTTTGAAAGGAAGCGCGGGTCTGCTCGGTAAGACCGAATTGAAAGAAGCGGCTTCAGAGGTTGAGACGATGATTAGAGACGGAATCGCCTCTATTTGGGAAAACAAAATGAACGTTCTTAAAACGGAATTAACGCAGGTTCTCGAAGAGTTCAAACCTTTGCTCGACGAATCCACGGAAGGCCTTAAAGAGTTGAATACCGAAGAGGTTTTAGCTTTATTTGAGAAATTAGAGCCCATGCTCGTGAAGATCAATCCGGAGTGCATAGATTTGCTTGATGATGTCCGTGCGGTTCCTGGAGCGGAAAAACTTGCACGGCAGATAGAAAGCTATAATTTCAAAGAAGCGTTCCAAACACTTGCCGATTTAAAAACAAAATTGTGGGGATAACTATGAAAAAAGCAGAAAGAAACAAACTAATTATCAGTATGCTTACTGCTCTCGTTTTCATTTTGATTGGCGTTTGTGGATGTCAAAAATCTACCCCCATTAATGGCTATTTTGATACGTCAACGTGGCAGCAGATCTCGTTTAGGAATATTCCCGGCATAACAGAAGATGAAATTCAGGCTATTGAAGAATTACAAAAACATTATGAATATTTTACTTATGGAGAAGTAACGACAAGTACCGAATCTTTCCTGATGGCAAACGGCGAACATGGCGGATTTGGCCCATTGTTCCGCGAATGGCTCTCCGCCTTATTCGACATTCCTTTTAAACCTGTGATTATGGAATTTTATAATCCAGCGTTTAACGTGACGCAAGAAGACGGAATTGATTTTACGGACTTCATAAGATTTTCTGATGAACTCCCGCAGCCTCATTTCACTACCAATCCTATTGCGATTCGTGAAATGAAAAGCTTCCGGCTCGAAAATAGTCCGCCGCTCGATCATATCGCTTTATCACGCCCCCTGCGTTATGGGGTGTTTAGGGGCACTCTTTCCGCTGAAAAAGTTTCCGCCGCGGCAGAACACGGTTTTCATGAAATTGTATTGGTAGACAATTTTGATCAGGCTTATGAAATGTTAAATGGTAACGAGATCGACGCGTTCGTCGAGTTAAGACCCGCACAAGCCGCTTTTGAAAAGTATGGAAATATCGTAACGAAAGATTTTCTCCCCTTGACCTTCAGTTCCGTATCCTTGTCTACGATTAAGCCGGAGCTTGAACCTGTTATTTCAATTGTACAAAAAGCGTTGGATAACGGCGCCTCTCCCCACCTGATTGAACTGTATGAACGTGGATATTTTGAATATAGGAGAAATAAATTATTTTCACAGTTAACCGAAGAAGAACTTAAGTTCATCAACAATACGCCGGCTGTAAATTTTATGGCAATAAGCGATCTTTACCCGCATGAATTTTACAATGTCTATGAAAACGAATTTCAAGGAATTTCATTTGATCTGATAGCTGAAATATCCGCTCTTACAGGAATAGATTTTGTGCATGTCGGCGATCAATACACAACGGTTGATGAGATGTTTCAAATGATTTTTGATCGGGAAATAAGCTTTATGGCTGATATAATACGCACAAGGGAAAGGGAGGAATTTTTCATTTGGGCCCAAACCACCGCATTAACGGACAATTTTGCTTTTCTATCAAAAGTTTCATTTCCCCAGGTTCATCTGAACAATATCTTGTACCTGAATGTCGGCGTGATTAGGGCTTACGCTATGGAAAGTATGTTCAGGGACTGGTTTCCATTCCATGGAAATTTCCATCAATATGAAAGCTTCGACGAGCTTCTTGGCGCCCTTGAGCGGGACGAGGTAGATGTGATATTGACGAATATGAACAGGCTTATCAGCTTGACAAACTTTCATGAAAATCCCGGTTTCAAAGCCGATATTGTAATCCAGCCGCCCTATATCTCAGGTTTTGCTTTTCTTAAAGACGATGTTATTATACATTCCATTGTCGAAAAAGCGCTAAAGTTAATTGATGAGGATGGTATAGCGGCATACTGGAAAAGTAAAACTTTCGATTACCGTATAAGGATGGCAGAAACACGCAGACCTTGGGTTATCGGCGCCGGGGTACTTGTGCTTTTATTTATTTCAGTTACATCCATATACCTGATAGACAGGAAAAAAAGAGAACTCTTTGCAAAGCAGGCGGTTACACTTAGTGCCATTTACGATTCGATTCCCGCGATGGTGTTCACAAAGGATCTTAACAACAAATATACAAGCATGAATAAAAAATGTTTGGAGGAAACACAAGTTGGCAGGGTAAAGTTTATCGGAAAAGAAGCCATCGATATAGAAATAGATGATGAAAATATGTCAAATGAATTTTTTGCGGCTGATAAAAAAGTAATCGAGGATAAAGTCTCAATAAGGTCGGAGGGATGGTATAGTTATGCCGATAACTCCCGCCGGGCCAAAGAAATCATCAGAACACCTTTGATTCTTGACGGCAACGTGGTGGGTCTTTTGGGGATAGTACTTGATATTACCGAACGGAAGCTGGCGGAAGAAGCTGCTGTTACCGAGCAGCGGAGGTTAGAAGCCGCAGGGCGTACTAAAATCATGTTGGATTCTTCCCCTTTGGGCTGCCAGTTATGGGACAGGGAATTAAATATAATAGATTGTAACGAGGCCGTGGTCAGACTGTATGAGCTTGACAACAAACAGGATTATATAGACAAGTTTATTGATCACTGTTCCCCCGAGTATCAACCCGATGGACGGCGTTCGGATGAAGCGGCTTTGGAAAATGTTAAGAAAGCGTTTGAAGATGGGCTCCACGTTTTTAACTGGACTCACCAAATGCCGGACGGCACGCTGTTTCCGGCGGAAGTCACCCTTGTTCGCAGCGAATATGAACATGAAGACATTATTATTGGATATACCCGCGATTTACGCGAATTGGAAACCGCTTTGGAAGAAAAACGCAAGGCGGACGAAGAACGTGACAAACAACTGGAGCTTACGCAGATTGTCAACGATATCGCGGCGAAGCTGTTGGAATTGGGATCCGACTCCTTAAACTACTCAACGATAATACAGGAGAGCATGAAAATATTTGGCGACAAGATGGACGTCAGCCGCTTAGGCGTGTGGCAAAACATTTATAAAAATGACGGCAGGCTATATTTCAAGATAATATTCAGGTGGGTCCGCGATGAGTTAAATCATGTGAAAATCGCCCCTGAGTTCGCGTATCAAGACACCCTGCCCAGCTGGCCTGATATCTTGTCTAAACGCAATAGTATAAACGGCCCTATCGATAACCTGCCGGAGATAGAGCGCGCGGCACTTGCGCGTTATGACGCGCAGTCGGTTTTATGCGTCCCTATTTTCATAAAAGGCCAGTGGTGGGGAACAGTAAGCCTTGAAGACTCTTTAAGACAGCGTACGTTTACTGAAACCGAAGAAGAAGCGCTTCGCTCATGGGGCCTTATTGTCGCCGGTTCCATTCTACGCAACGCCGCGCTGGAATCCGCCAAATCCGCGAACAAAGCGAAGTCTGAATTTTTAGCAAATATGAGCCATGAAATACGCACCCCGATGAACAGCATCATGGGTTTTGCCGAGCTTGCGATGGACAGCGAATCCATGTCACAAGCAAATGAGTATCTGGGAAAAATTTCCGACAGTACAAAATGGTTATTGCGTATCATAAACGACATCCTGGATATTTCCAAAATAGAATTCGGAAAAATGGAACTGGAGCATGTGCCATTCGATATGCATGAAGTTTTTTCCCGCTGTCAGTCCGTTATTTTACCAAGCATCAAAGACAAGGGTCTTGATTTAAGCATTTATGCAGAGCCGTCAATCGGCAAGCATCTTCTCGGCGATTCTGTAAGACTTTATCAGGTGCTTATAAATCTACTGTCCAATGCCGTAAAATTTACGAATTCAGGAATTGTTAAATTTTCATCATCAATAACAAATGTTGATGACGACAGCACAACTATTTATTTTGAAATAAAAGACACCGGTATCGGTATGACGCCCGAACAGATTGGAAAAGTATTCGCTCCGTTTATCCAGGCAGACTCCAGTACGACACGCGATTACGGAGGTACGGGACTCGGTCTTGCGATTGCCAAAAATATTGTAGAGCTGATGAACGGAGAGTTGAAAGTGGAAAGTACGTTGGGCGTAGGGAGCACGTTTAGTTTTGAATTAACGTTTGACACAATCGATGTGTCCGACGAAGAAGTGGAGCGGAAGAAATTCGAGATACTCGAAAGGCCTTACTTTGACGGTCTTATTTTGATTTGTGATGATAATTTTTTAAACCAGCAGGTAATATGTGCGCACCTTGCCCGCATTGGGCTGCAAACGGTTACGGCGGAAAATGGTCAGATAGGCGTAGATATTGTTCGCGAGCGTATGGGGAAAAACGAAAAGCCTTTCGACCTGATATTAATGGACATGTTCATGCCGGTTATGGATGGAATGGAAGCCGCTTCGAAAATAATGGCTATGAATACAGGAACTCCGATAGTTGCCATGACAGCAAATGTAATGGTCAGTGAATTAGAAAAATACAAAAAACACGGAATGCCGGATTGTTTGGGGAAACCTTTTACCTCGCAGGAATTGTGGCAGATTCTATTGAAATACCTTACTCCCATAAGCAGCGAACCCATAAACGGCGGCATGGGTGAATATGACGACAGTGTAAAACAGGAAAAAATAATGCGTTCCAACTTTTATAAAAACAATCAAAATGTACACACTGAAATAATGGAAGCAATGGCCGCCGGGGATACAAAGTTGGCGCACAGGTTAGCGCACACCTTGAAAGGAAGCGCGGGGCTGCTCGGTAAAACCGAATTGAAGAAAGCGGCTTCGGGAGTCGAGATGATGATTAGAGACGGAATCGCTTCTATTTGGGAAAACAAAATGAACGTTCTTAAAACGGAACTAATGTTTGTTCTCGAAGAGTTTAAAATTTCGTTTGACGAATCCGCAAAACAAGAAAATATTCAGGCATTAAACACCGAACAAATATTGGCATTGTTTGAAAAACTTGAACCTATGCTCGTGAAGATCAACCCGGAGTGTATAGATTTGCTTGATGATATCCGCGCGGTTCCGGGAGCTGAAGAACTCACGCGGCAAATAGAGAATTATAACTTTAAAGACGCGGCCAAAACGCTTGCCGACTTAAAGAAACAATTGGGAGGCGAAGTATGAGTAAAATCAAAAAAAACAGCGTTCTCGTTGTGGATGACGATAGTAATAATATTGCGGTAATTACGAATATCCTTAAAACCGACTATATCGTTTATGCGGCAAAAGACGGGCAAAGCGCGATTGACGCGGCAAAAGAATTTCTGCCCGATATTATCTTACTCGATATTATAATGCCCGACATGGACGGATATGCCGTAATGGCCGAACTTAAAAATTCTGAAAAAACACAGGATATCCCTATTATCCTTATTACCGGACTCAGCAGTGCAAAGGACGAAGAAAAGGGATTGAACTTAGGAGTTGCGGATTATATAGTCAAACCGTTTTCCCCCGCGATAATAAAGCTCAGGGTCGGAAATCAAATGAAGCTGATAGAACAGTTTCGCTCCAACGAATACGATATAATGAAATATAAGCTTTCAAACGACGCTCTAAAAATCGCGCTGTGGGATTTGGATATCGTAAACGGAGATCCGCGAAACCCGAGCAGTAAATTCACGTGGTCGCAGGAATTCCGTGACGCGCTCGGTTTTTCCGATGAAAATGATTTTCCAAATACATCCGAAGCTTTAACCGAACGGTTCCATCCCGAAGACGGTGAAAGGACAATTACCGCCTTTATGGGACATTTAATGGATTATACGGAAAAAACTCCATACGATACCGAATACCGTCTCAAGATGAAAAGTGGCGAATATCGTTATTTCCACGCGTTTGGAACCGCGCAAAGAGACTGCGCCGGTATCCCGCTCAGAATGGCCGGAGCGGTAATAGATATTACAGAAAAAAAACTGATGGAAGAAAAGGCGCACGAGGATGAAGAACGGATGCGCCTCATGCTTGAAACGATGCCTCTCGCCTGCCGTTTATTCAGCCGAGACGGCAAGGTTATCGACTATAACAAGGCGATAATCAACCTGTTCGGTTTGACCGATCAAGAAGAATACCTTGGAGAATTTAACTATTTTTCACCAGACTTTCAGCCATGTGGGCGGCAATCGTTAGACCTCAGAAACGAACTTTTTAATAAAGGGCTTGAAGACGGGTATCTGCGTTTTGAATGGCTGCACAAAAAATTTGACGGTGAACCTTTACCTTGTGAAGTAACGCTGACCCGCGTCAAATACAAAGGCGAAGATATAATCGCGGCATATACTAGAGATTTGCGCGAGCAAAAAGCCATCATAGAGGAAATTCGAAAAGCAGAGATCGCCGAGGAAAGCAGCAAGACTAAAAGCAGATTTTTAGCTACGATGAGCCACGAAATCCGTACTCCCATGAACAGCATCATGGGATTCGCGGAGCTGGCTATGGAACAAGCCACGGACCCTCAAATCAAAGAATATTTAGGGAAAATCACAGACAGCACAAAATGGCTTTTAGGCATCATAAACGATATTCTCGACATCTCTAAAATAGAAGCCGGTAAGATGGAGCTGGAAAACGTACCTTTCAATCTGCAAGACGTTATTTTGCGCTGCCAATCCGTCATCCTGCCGAACCTTAAGGAAAAAGGGCTTGAACTGAGGCTTTATATGGAGCCTATAGTGGATAAAAAATTATTGGGCGATCCCATCAGGCTTTATCAAATAATCATGAACCTTCTGTCTAATGCCGTGAAATTTACAAGTACGGGAACGGTCAAACTTTCATCGTTGGTAAAAAATTTGGATAATGGCAAGGCTACGTTATATTTTGAAGTGAAAGACAGCGGTATCGGCATGAGCGACGAACAAACCGAAAAAATATTCGCTCCGTTCATTCAAGCCGATTCCAGCACAACGCGTAACTACGGCGGCACGGGATTAGGGCTGACGATTGTTAAAAATATAGTGGAATTGATGGGTGGAAAGCTTTCGGTGGAAAGTACGCCGGGTATCGGTAGCACGTTCAACTTTGAAATCGTGTTCGAGACAATAGACGCCTCCAGCGACACATCCGGCAACAATGATTTCAGCCCTCTTGAAAAACCGTATTTTGACGCCTTAGTCTTAATCTGCGACGACAACCCGTTAAATCGCGAGGTTGTATGCGAACACCTTACGCGGGTAGGAATTAAAACGATAGCGACAGAAAATGGGAAAGAGGCTGTGGATATGGTTACGAAGCGTATGCAGGACGGAAAAGAACCGTTTGACTTGATACTTATGGATATATTCATGCCGATTATGGACGGAGTTGAGGCGGCATGGAGAATAACCGCGCTGAATACCGGAACGCCCATAGTGGCCATGACGGCAAACGTGATGATCAGCGAATTGGACACATATAGAAAAAACGGAATGCCCGATTATTTAGGCAAACCTTTCACATCACAGGAATTGTGGGGCACCTTGTTAAAATTTTTGACCCCCGTAAGCACTTCTATTATAGATAATGACGAGCAAGCGCGAGACAAGGATGAACTATTGAAGAAACTGCGGAGCAATTTCATAAAAAATAATCAATCGACATATAATGAAATTATCAAGGCGATTGAGAACAACGACATCATTCTCGCGCACAGGATCGCGCATACTTTGAAAGGCAACGCGGGAATGATCGGAGAAACAAAATTGCAAAGTATAGCCGCCGAGATGGAGAGCATGTTGCGAAACGGGATAATCCCCGTTTCGATTTCGAAAGATAAGATAAATATACTCAAAATGGAATTAGACCGTGTCCTTGAAGCGTTGAAATTATTGCTCGGTAACGACACATCGGTAAAAGAGACGGCGCCGATCAGCGCATCGGAAATATCGACATTGTTTGAAAAAATGGAGCCTATGCTCGCAAATATAAATCCGACGGTTGTAGGCTTGCTCGACGATATCCGCGCCATCCCAGGAGCGGAAGAACTCGCGCATCATATAGAAAATTATGATTTTGAGTCTGCCGCCAAAACATTAACCAAATTAAAAAACAGGAAACCCGTATGAAAACAATTGAAAAATTGATTCGCGTCCTATTCTTTGCGATATTGTTCGCATCCATGCTTTCAGGCTGTGCGTCTGAAAACGAAAGACGATCTTTGGAGCCGTCGACCTTCTCTTCGTTTCGGGATGTTCCCGGTGTTACGACAGACGAGATCAACGCCATTGAAGCGCTTCAAAAACAAGAGCGTACTTTTATCTTTGGGATGCTCCCAAGCGTAGAAGCGTTTTTGAAAGACGATGAAGAAATCGGCGGATATGCCGCTCTGTTTTGTGATTGGCTAGCCGAATTGTTTGGGCTTCAATTCCGGCTTGAACTCTTTGAATGGGGCGATTTAGTCGCGAATGTTAACAGCGGTGAAATTCACTTCACGGGCGAAATGACAGCCACGGACGAACGGCGAAAAACTTATTACATGAGCGATCCCATCGCCAACCGTATGGTAAAAATCATGCGGATCGTAAATAGTCCCGGACTCTCGGAAATCGCTCAATCACGTCCTTTGAGATACGCTTTTTTGGAAGGCACGACCACCCTCGACGATGTTGTCGCGTTGCTTGAACCGGGCAGCTATGAAGCCGTATTGGTCGACGATTTCGAAACGGTTTACGCAATGATGATGAGTGGTGAAGTTGATGCCTTTATTTCGGAAAACGTTGATGAAGCGGCTTTTGATTCCTACGACAACGTGGTCGCAACGCCCTTTATCCCGCTTATTTTCGGCCCGGTCTCCCTAACCACGAGCATCTCGGAATTGGCCCCCATTATTTCGGTTGTAACAAAAGCGCTGAATAACAACGCCATCAGACATCTTACCGAATTGTATAATCACGGATATGAAGAATATTTAGCAAACAAACTATGGCAACGGCTTACCGAGGAAGAGCGTGACTATATAAGAAATAATCCCATTGTAAAGATGGGCGCGCAATATTACAACTATCCGATAGACTTCTATAACCTCCATGAAAACGAATGGCAGGGAATCGCTTTTGATTTGTTGAAAGAAATGTCGGCGCTCACGGGTTTGTCCTTCAAAGTGGCTACCGATATGCGCATAAAAACACCTGATTTGCTCGAGGCGTTGGAGCGCGGAGACATATCGTTTATTCCGCATATGGTCCGTACTCCGGAGAAAGAAGACCGCTTCCTGTGGCTACAAACGGTAGAGGCGCTGGATGATTATTTGCTGATATCCAGAACGGATTTTCCAAATCTCAAAGTCAACGATATCTTGAACGTAAGGGTAGGGTTGATTAAAAACCACGGGCACACCGCTGCATTTCACAGTTGGTTTCCAAATCACGCACATACTGTGGAATATGAAAATGTTGAGGACGCGATAAATGACTTGGAACGCGGCGAGATAGACGTGAAGATGAGCAGCATGTTTCAATTTCTTTCTCTCATAAATTATCAGGAACGCACCGGATATAAAGTCAATCACGTGTTTGGCTTAGCTTATAGCATCGCTCCCGGATTTAATAGAGGCGAAGCGATTTTGCACTCTATTATGGATAAGGCTCTCGCTTTTATAGACGTTGATCAAATTTCGGAATATTGGATGCGCATGACTTATGATTATCGATCCAAGCTATTGCAGGCGCAGCGCCCGTGGCTGTTTGGCGCGATCTCTTTGTTTTCAATAATTCTTGTCCTCGTATCCGTTCTTTTCGTGAGAAGCCGTAACGTGGGTAAAAGATTAGAAAAATTGGTCAAACAGCGGACAAGTGAATTGCAGTTGCAAACAATGAAATATAAGGCAATGGAAGCGGAAGCGCGTTCCGCTTCACGCTCCAAGTCGGATTTTCTCGCAACCGTGAGCCACGAAATCCGTACGCCCATGAATAGCATCATGGGATTTGCGGAACTGGCGATAAACAGCTATTCAGTGCCTCAAGTCAAAAACTATCTGGAGAAAATTACAGATAACACAAAATGGCTTCTCCATATCATAAACGATATTCTTGATATTTCTAAAATAGAAACCGGTAAAATGGAATTGGAAAACGCACCCTTCAATCTGCAAGACGTTATCTCGCGCTGCCAGTCGGCTACTTTACCAAACATTGAGGAAAAAGGGCTCGAATTGAAGGTTACAGAGTCGCCGATCGACAAAAAAGTTCTAGGTGACTCGATCAGACTTTATCAGGCGCTTTTGAATCTTTTATCGAATGCCGTGAAATTCACAAACACGGGAATCATCGAGTTCTCATCGTCTGTAAAGAGCGCGGATAATGGCAATGTCGTTGTACATTTCAGCATAAAAGATACCGGTATAGGAATGACTCCCGAACAAATCCAAAAAGTGTTCGACCCGTTTACACAAGCCGACTCAGGCACCACACGCAACTATGGAGGCACAGGGCTTGGGCTTGCGATAACCAAAAATATAGTGGAGCTGATGGGTGGAAAATTGGCCGTAGAAAGTACGCCTGACGTAGGCAGTACATTTAGCTTTGAAATTACTTTTGAAACTTTGGAAATGACCGGCGGCGCGTCAAACGACGTAGACTATAACCCCCTTGAAAAACCGCTCTTCGACGCTTTGGTTTTGATTTGCGACGACAACCTCATGAATCAGCAAGTCGCAAGCGAGCATCTCTCACGAGTAGGCCTTAAAACGATGGTAGCGAACAACGGGAAAGAGGCTGTGGAGACAGTTACGGAGCGTGTGCAAAAGGGCGAAAAACCGTTTGACTTGATATTTATGGATATATTTATGCCGGTTATGGACGGAATCGAAGCCGCTACGAAAATAGCCGAACTCGATACGGGAACGCCTATAGTGGCTATGACGGCAAACATAACGGCAAGCGAACTGGAAAAATATAAAAAACACGGAATGCCCGATTATTTGGGGAAACCTTTTACAACGCAGGAATTATGGCGCATATTATTGAAGCATCTGGTACCGATAAGCAGCGAGGTTATAGACATAAATCAGCAAGCATACGATATGAATGAATTGCAAAAGAAGCTGCAACTTAGTTTTGTTAAAAACAACCAAACCGTATTCGCTGATATTATCGAAGCCATTACCATAGGCGATGCCGAGCTCGCGCATGGATTAGTGCACACGCTAAAAATAAACGCGGGGCAAATAGGTAAAATCGATTTGCAAAAAGCCGCCGAAGAGGTAGAAGACGCGCTTAAAGACGGGAGAGTCTTTGTAGAAGACAGTACAATGAATCGTTTTGAAAAAGAGCTAATACTGATCTTGGAAGGATTGAAACCGTTGCTTAACAAGCAGGAAAAAACTAAAGCGCCGCTAAGCCCGGCAGAGATATCGGCGCTGTTTGACAATTTGGAGGCTATGCTTGCAAACATAAATCCTGAGTGCATAAACCTGCTCGATGATATCCGCGTCATTCCAGGAACGGAGGAACTTGTGCAGCAAGTAGAAAATTACGATTTTGAGTCCGCGGCCCAAACACTTGCGGAATTGAAAGGAAAGAGGAGTACGCAATCATGAATAAGGCCAAACACAGTTTGCTTATTATAGACGACTCGGGCACGAACATCGCCGCGCTCATGAAAATCTTGGACGATGAATATACCATCTATACCGAAAAGACCGGTAGAGACGGCATAGCCACCGCAGAAAAACAGCAGCCCGATGTCATCCTGCTCGATATCATCATGCCGGAGATGGACGGATACGATGTGATAACCGCACTCAAAAAATCCAAAAAAACGAAAAACATCCCCGTCATTTTTATCACGGGGCTCGACAATTCCGACGCCGAAGAAAAAGGGCTGGCTTTAGGAGCGGCGGATTATATGCCCAAGCCGTTTTCTCCGGCAATCGTCAAACTCAGAATACAAAACCAAATAAAAGTACTCAATGCCTTTAACGCGATGGAAAACGCAAGCAGGGCGAAAAGCGACTTCCTCTCCGTCATGAGCCACGAAATGCGCACGCCCATGAACGCAATAATCGGCATGACGGTAATCGGCAAAAAAGCAATGACTGTCGAACAGAAAAACTATGCCCTGAACAAAATAGGAGACGCGTCTACACACCTGTTAAATGTGATAAACGACGTACTCGACATGGCAAAGATAGAGGCCAACAAACTTGAACTCGCGCCTATCGAATACGATTTTGGAATGATGATGCAAAAAGTAATGACCATCATAAATTTCAGTTTAAGCGAAAAACAACAAGAACTTTCCATAGACATAGACAGCAACATACCGCACATCATTTTCGGAGACGAACAACGTCTTTCGCAAGTGATAACGAACCTGATGTCCAACGCCGTAAAATTTACGCCCGAAGCCGGAAAAATCCATTTTAAAGCATCTATGACCGGAGAAAGCGATGGAGTTTGCGATCTGCGCATAGAAGTGGCCGACAACGGAATAGGCATCCCGAAAAGTCAGCACGAAAAAATATTTCACGCCTTTGAGCAGGCCGAAAGCGGAACAAGCCGCAAATTCGGTGGAACGGGGCTCGGGCTCGTTATTTCAAAACGCATAATCAAACTCATGGGCGGCACGATATGGGTAGAATCGGAACTCGGTAAAGGAGCAAGATTTATCTTTACCGTGAAAATACAGCGCGGTACAAACGATCGCAATAATAACGACTGCCCGCATACCGAAATAGTAAACGGCGAATTTGCCGGCAAACGCATGCTCTTAGCCGAAGACGTAGAGATTAACCGCGAAATAATAATAGCGTTTTTAGACGGCACGGAACTCATCATCGACTGCGTAGAAAACGGAGAGGACGCGCTGAACGCATTAACGGCAGATCAAGACAAATACGACATAGTACTCATGGACGTGCAAATGCCAAAAATGGACGGGCACGAAGCCGCAAGACGCGCGCGCGCACAGGGAATAAAAACGCCGATCATAGCAATGACCGCAAACGTATTCAAAGAAGACATAGACATCTGCCTCGCGGTAGGCATGAACGGCCACATCGGCAAACCGCTCGATATTAGCAAGATATTGAGAATGTTGCGTAAATATATATAGTAGCTCCACTTTGAAATAGCATCTGCGTTATCCGACGACTGCACGTTACTCCGTGATGTCGCTGAACAATGTAGGCGCCATTTAAAAGTGGAATGACTATAGGATCAGGATGCTTTTTAAAAACTTACAGATGTCGCGTTTTGCACGGTTTGTAGGGGGCAGACCCGTGTGTCTGCCCTTGTTTTGAGACAGCCACGACCTGGGGTGCCCGTTTTTTAAAAAACCTTTTTTTAAAATGTGTCGCCTAACCCCTTGATGCCACTCCGTAATGTTTGGGACAACAAAGGGTCGTATGAATGGATAGGGCGATGTTCATTCTGGGCGTTGGTGGGGTGCGGTGTTTTTTTAAAAACATTTTTTTTAAAATGTGTCGCCTAACCCTCTGATACCACTCCGTAATGTTTGGGACAACAAAGGGTCGTATGAATGGAAAGGGCGATGTTCATTCTTGCGGGGTTGGGGTGCGATGGTTTTTTAAAAAAAACGGTAAAATCTTATGAGACGGCAGTGATTTTAATTATATTATGACCATGGACACTGCGACCCCCGAATATGAAGCCGCGCAAACCGCAAACCGTGAATATAAAAACTCCGTATTCACGCTGCTATTTGGCGATATCGCCGCGCAGCTCTATTGCGCCGTCGTCGGGAAAACCTATGACCCGGCCATGCAGGTGAAAGTAACAACGCT
>JAITUP010000237.1 GCA_031286265.1 Chitinispirillales bacterium
GAGAATTATCAAAAATACCCTGGGAAACGATCATCCCGTCAGGCGGATATTTGTCTGTTGTTTCCAGCGTCCGCAATCCGACTATAAGGGATACCCGTTTCCCCAATCTTCGCTGCAAAGACGCCATCGTCGACAGAATATCGGCTCGTAAAGGCCGTCGGCCCGATTCGGGGCCGGAGAGGACCGGAGCGGTTGTCAGTCTATTTTGGCGGGACGATCGCTGTACTGTTTATCTCGACACGAGCGGTGAATCGTTATCCAGACGCGGGTACCGCCGTATCCCTCTTAGCGCACCGATGCAGGAGACGCTTGCGGCCGGGGTGATTATGGCGCTTGAGGTCAAACCGGACGAACAGTTTATCAATCCGATGTGCGGCAGCGGGACGATCGCCATAGAGGCCGCGCTTGCCGCAAGCGGGAGGGCGCCCGGGCTTACGCGGCAGAATTTTGGTTTTTTTCACCTGCTTGGGTTTGACATGAGGGCGTGGGAAGAGATGCAAAAAAACGCCAAGGCCAAAATCGTCAAAACCCTGCCGGTTCCTATTATCGCTACCGATAAGGATGAAAAAGTGATAGAAGCCGCATGCAAAAACGCGGCTGCCGCGAGTGTTGAGCAATTGATCCGTTTTGATGTCTGCGAATACGCCGAAACGCCTGTCCCATCGGCCTCGGGCGCGATCGCGGTTAATCCGGGATATGGGCTGCGGATGGGGGAAGAGGCGGAGCTTACGGATACGTACCGCAGTATAGGCGCTTTTTTTAAGCACAAATGCAAGGGGTATCGCGGCGCGGTTTTTACCGCAAACACAAGTCTGGCGGCGCAGATGGGCTTGAAAGCCAAAAGAAAAATCCCGTTTGTCAGTGGGAAAATAGAATGCAAGCTATACGTTTATGATTTGTATTGACGCCCGGCCTTTTATTATCTTTATGTTATGGATCTCCTAAAGGAATTTTTCGCTCCGATTTCTATTCCCGTGCTGGCGCTTATTATCGCTGTTTTCGTGTTGGTATGGGTATTGGCAAAATGTTTCCGGCTTCCGCCCGGTTTTGCTGTCAAGGAAGATTTCCGCGATGAAGTTCGGTTCAGGCTTTTTAACGAACGGCTAATGGAGAGCGCGACCGGAGAAGCGAAAAAGGCCGCCGAAACAGAAACGCCTCCGGCGGACGCCGCGGCGGAATCGGGAGCCGCTACCACTGCCGAATCCGCCTCCACATAAATATAGCGTATTTTATTGGTGAGATGGGGTAAAAATGGGTGGCATACGCTAATTTTCAACCTCGATAACGGCCCCGATTTTCACAAAATCTTCCACAAACGTCGGATACGTAACGTCAGCGGCTTCTGCGTTATCGATTACGGTTTCACCTTTTGCGTTCATTCCTGCAACGGCAAGCGCCATCGCTACCCTGTGATCGTTGTGGCTTGATACATTTGCGCCGGTCAATTTACCGCCTCCTACCACCATCCCGTCCGGCAATTCCCTAACGCTAATTCCCATCTTCCCAAGCTCAGCCGCCATTACCGCTATGCGGTCGGTTTCCTTTATCCGCGCCTGCTCGACATTGGTAAACAGAGTCTCGCCCTGTGCCGCCGCCGCTATGATTGACAGGGCGGGAAGCGCGTCAGGCGTGGCGTTCAAATCGATAATCGCGCCCTTTAAGTCGCCGCCCGAAACGGTTACGGACGACCTGTCTCTAACGACCTTTGCGCCCATCGTTTCAAGATGGCGGAATATCTCTTTGTCTCCCTGCGGATCCGAAAAATCGAGCCCTGTGAGCGTAACGTTTTCACCGCCTATAGCGGCGGCGGCGGCGGAGAAGGCGGCGGATGAAAAGTCGGCGGGGATGAGCATGTCAAACGGTTTGTAGCTCTGTGATCCGCGAATTTTATAGGTCGTCAATTCCTTTGAATATTCTATGTTGATTCTCTGATTGCCAAGCCACCACAGGGTCATTTCGATATACGGATGTTCGTGCAAATCAACGACGCTGATATGCGTATCTTTCGGCGCGAGCGGACAGGCGAAGAGCAGGCTCGATACGTATTGTGAGGAGATTCCGTTAATTGTCACGCGCCCGCCCTTGATGGGGCCTTTTATGGAAAACGGTACGTCATGAGGCGCGTTTTCGACGATAACGTCCGCGCCGAGCTGTTTGAGCGCGTCGAAGAGGGGCTTGACCGGCCTTGCTCGCAGCGACGCGTCGCCGTCGAAGCGGCGTTTCTTTGAACCGAGAGCGGCGATGGAGCAGAAAAAATTGAGACCTGTGCCGGAATTTTCCATGTCAATCAAATCAGCGCCCATATTAAAATTGCCGCCGATGCCCGTTACGTAGATATCGCTTCCCTTAATGTCGATAGACGCGCCAAGAAACTCAGCCGCTCTTATAGCCGACGCGCCGTCGCCTTGCAACAGCGGGCAGCGGATAATTGATCGTCCGTTTGCCAGCGCCGCCACTAAAAGGGCACGGATGGTATGCGATTTTGACGGAGGGACGGCTATCGTTCCGGAGAGGGTCGACGGGCGTATTATCCATTGTCGAGTAGACATTATAAGTTTCTCCTTACTTGTTGATATTATACCGTGAGGAGATTACTCAATGCCCCTCACAGAACCGTACGTGCGGTTTTCCCGCATACGGCTCTTCAAGCCAAC
>JAITUP010000006.1 GCA_031286265.1 Chitinispirillales bacterium
CGCAGTAAAAAACTCGACGAAAAATTAGACAAAATAGGCGAAAAATTAGGCGGCGTAGAAAGCAATATCGGCTTCCACGCGGAACAATTCTTCCAAAACACACTCGCAGAAACACTAACATTCGGGAACGAAAAATATGAGGAAATGTACCCCAACTTGAAAAGCATGAAGAAAAATGCCGACGTAGAATTCGACATAGTACTCGTAAACGGCGAAAGCGTAGCGATTATCGAAGTCAAAAACAGGATACACCCTAAGTTCGTGAAAGATTTAGTAGAGAAAAGGCTCGCCATGTTTCGCAAAACTTTCTCGCTATTCCAAAACCACAAAGCCTACCTTGGCATAGCGGGATTCTCTTTCGACGACGCGGTAATCGAAGAAGCTAAAGAATACGGCGTAGGCATAATCAAGCAAATAGGAGAAAGCATCGAGGCGGAAACGGGGCACTTGAAGGCGTATTGAGACAGCCTCACAACATGATGTCCGCGCGTTGTAATTCATTTTATTATTTAGGTTGCACCTCATCCGAGGTGCTGGGAAATCCTTTTGAATTCCATAACGTCGGGTAGGGGCGCTACGGCCCCAACCCGACGCTACCAACATCAAACTCCTGCCGGGGTTTTGCCGAATACCCCAACCCCGCAAGAATGAACATCGCCCACCCCACTCAAACGACCCTTTGTTGTCCCAAACATTACGGAGCGGTATCGGGGGGTGAGGCGACACATTTTAAAAAAAGATTTTAAAGATTTTGATTATGACTTTTCAGAATATATATTTATAAATATCAAAAAGAATTTCAGACGATTTAATTTTAAGGGAGAAACAGTCATGAAGTCATCAAATATCATTACAAGCATGGCATTATTAGCCTGCATTTCATTATCACTGCCGGCAAAAATCAGCGCGCAGGAAGATTACGACTGGAGCGCCCTGCTACGAAACAACGACGCCTGGTTCAACGGCACGGAAGCCCGGACTATCGCCGACGATATAGTGCGATTTCAGTTGCCCGACGGCGGCTGGCGGAAAGATATGGCAAACGAAGGCCAAACCGGCGAGTGGGGGAAATCTACCATTGATAATGACGCCACCATCTCACAAATTATCTTTTTGGCGCGAATCTACGGGCAAACGAACAACTCTACATATCGCACATCGTGCCAAAGAGGTATCGACCTGCTTTTAGACGGGCAGTATCCCAATGGCGGTTGGCCTCAAATATTCGGCGCCAGGGCGGATATGTATCACAGGCATATCACATTTAACGACAACGCGATGGTGCAGGTACTCCAGCTTTTGAAATCAATTTCGGAAAGGAGCGGCCATTTTACTTTTATAGACGCCAACCGCGCCGCGAGGGCGACAACCGCCGTGGAGAGAGGGGTGGAATGTATCATCAACGCTCAGATCGTCTTTGACAACGGTGTGGTAACGGCTTGGTGCCAACAGCACGACATGGTCACCCTGGCGCCCATGTGGGGGAGAGCGTATGAGCCGCCGGCCATAACCGGCAGTGAGAGCGTGGGGATTGTCAATTTTCTCATAAGTTACAATAATTCGCTAAGTACCCCCCGGCTCGATGTAGTCCGTAGCATAAACGCGGCGGTCACCTGGATGACTAACTCCCGGATAGTGGGATTCAGGGTAGAAAACATTACAACCGGCGGATCTCCCGACCGTCGGTTGATTGCATCGCCCGGCGATACTATTTGGGCGCGTTTTTATGAAATCAATACAAATAGGCCTGTCTTTGTGGGGCGGGACGGCATAGTAAGATACAATATGTCGGAGATAGAGCAAGAGCGCAGGGCGGGGTACGCGTGGTATGGAAATTGGCCCAGAAACCTGGTTCGCGCGGGGCTTCTCCCCGAGCCCGACGTTTCCGGCATATACATCGGTAGCGGCGAGCTTATCGACAGCTTGATGCTGTTTGACCCGTCTATGACCAACGCCGCGAATTGGTCGGTTCAGGATAATTTCAGGGAATCCGCCCAAGCCTACGGCGACCGCGCGTTCCAAACGGTTACTGTATCGCCGGAACTGCAAGGTGCGGAGTGGATAAGTCCCGCCGCGGAAACCCGGACCCGCACTTCCCCCGACACGATTATTCAATTCAGGATGAAAAAAGACGGCATGGTATACGTGGCGCACGAAGACAGGGTGTCCCCGCGGCCGGCGTGGATAGCTGCCCGCGGGTTTACGGAAACAAATTATGCGGTATCGGTGAACGACAATAACGCCAATCGAACATTCACGGTATACGGGAGGGCGTTTCAGCAAGGCGAAATCGTGGCGATGGGCCGAAATTCAAACGACGGTACGACGACGTCCCTGATGTATTTGGTAGCGGTGGCGGAGCAGGGGTCAACCGCATCCGTAATTAACAGAACGGCAAAGCCGGTAAATTACGCGCTAAATATCGTCCGTGTCGGCGGCGGGGCGTTTAGGGCCAGCTATTCGATAGCAAGCAGTGAAACCGTCCGCCTCGATTTGTTTGACATCAGGGGCGGAAAAATAAAAACGCTTGTCAATTCGTCAAAAACCGCGGGCGCTCATCAGGAACATTTTTCCGCGAGCGGTTTAGCCGCGGGAATATATTTAGTACGATTGCACGCCGGTACACAGGTGTTGCGGCAGAGGTTTGTAGTAGTGAAATAATAGCGATTTTTAACCATGCGGTGTGGTTTTCACGTCCGCGAAACACGAGGGAGGTTCTATGTTTGGGAAGTTGAATGTTGTTGTGTTGTTTGGCGTGTTGTTACTGCTTATTTCTCAATCGGTTCCCGCGCAGATTGGTGTTTCTCCAAGTAGCGGCGGTCGCGGCAGATATCAGCATGAATCGTCTTCAAACACGCTTCCTGCCGGTGGTGGCGATGTCTCGGTTGTCGGTGAGATGTTTTTTAATTTTACGCCTAACCGTACCGGTATGTGGGCGTTCCGCACATCCAACAACGGCGATAGCGATCCTTATTTGTGGTTATACGATGGAGACGGTGTTTTGATTGCCCAGGATGATGACGGCGGCGGTGGGACTAATGCGCTTATTGTGGCGCCTCTTACCGCTCATACGCGGTACCGTATTCGCGCCGGTTTTTTCAGTGATGGTACCGGTGCCTATGTATTGACGAACTCATTGATGCCTACGGAGGAGCTTTCGAGTTCCGTTAGCCGGGTTATTGTTAATGGTGAGATGTTTTTTTCCTTTAAGCCTAACCGTTCCGGTATATGGACGTTTTACACATCCAACAACGGTGATAGTGACCCTTTCTTATGGTTATACGACGCGAGCGGCAATATAGTCATGTATGACGACGACGGTGGTGATGGCCTCAACGCTCACATGGAGATGCCGCTTACCGCCAGAACGCAATTTTTTGTCCGTGCCGGTTTTGCGGGCGGCGGTACCGGCGCCTACTCTTTGAATATAGCTCATTCCGAACTTTCCATGAGCGCGATTCCCAGCTCCGGCGGTTCTGTGATTGTAAACGGTCAATCTTATTTCACTTTTACGCCAAGAAGCAGCGGCGTGTGGACTTTTCGCACATCCAAAAACGGCGACAGCGATCCTTATTTGTGGTTATACACTCATAATTTACAGTTGATCACTGAAGACGACGACGGCGCCGATAACAGGAACGCTCTAATCTCTATCCACTTAGTGGGCGGTACCCAATATATAGTCCGCGCCGGTTTCTACAGCGGCGGAACCGGTGCATACACATTAGACGTGTCGAGGTAGTTTCGCCGGGGGCTGTCTCAAAAGCCGTCATTGCGGGCTTGACCCGCAATCCCCCTATGTAATCTTGTCGTTGGGGATTGCGGGTCAAGCCCGCAATGACGGAGTGGGCTGGGCGCTCGCAATGACGGATTTTGAGACAGCCCCCGTCTCAATAATCGCCGCGGCAATTTCCAAATCGGTCTTGGTGGTTATCTTGAAGTTAAGAGGATCGCCCCACGAATACCCGATTTCCATCCCGAGGCTCTCAAACAGCGCGGCTTCGTCGGTGGGGGGGGCGGCCATATTCTTTATTTGATCGAACGACGACATGAGCGTGTTCCGGCGGAAAAGTTGCGGAGTGCCTACCCGTAACAGTTTTGATCTGTCAATTGTCATTCCGCAACGTTCGTTATCCGCGATCGTACGGATAGTATCGACCTCCGGGGTAGCGGTGATAACGCAGTCGAACTGTTCCCGTTTGTCAAGTAACGAATCAATCACCTCATGAGTGAGAAACGGCCGCGCCGCGTCGTGAATCAGTACCCAGTCGCCATTTGATGATAACACGCCGTTTTGTACCGATTTCCAGCGTTCGTCTCCGCCCGCGGTTACTGTTATGTTGTTTTTGAGTTCATCGTACCTGTTGATGATAATTTCCGATTCGTCAATCATATTCGGCGGGACTACGAGTATGATTTGATTGATTGACGGATGCGAGCGAAATGTTTTTAGCGAGTAGATAAGGATGGGTTTGCCGCAAAGATCGACAAAAGCTTTAGGGGTTGAGTGCCCAAGCCTTGTCCCCGAACCGGCGCCCACGATTATCGCGTCAATTGTTGGCATATATAGTCATTCCACCTCAAAATCATCTCTCTACAAAGGGGCTGTTTCAAAAGCCGTCATTGCCTTACGGCGAGATAAACAAGTTGCGAGCGAAGCGAAGCACCGTGTTTATCGCGGCGAAGCCAACCTATTCGTCGAATACTTCGAGTTGCAAGCCTATAGATTGCCGCGCTTCGCTCGCAATGACGATTATTAGAAGTGCCCTATATTAATCCCTGCACCACGTATCACATTTTCGACAACACATCCTCAAATATCGTAATGGCCTTATCGATATCCTCTTTTTCTACGATTAGCGGCGGCGTAAATCTTACCGTGTTGAGGTTGGCCCTAATCAGCAGCAGACCGTTGTCTTTGCATTTGTTAATCAGCGCTCCCGGATCATCGTTAAACCGCACTCCTAACAGCAGCCCCCAACCTCTAACGCTGTCGATTGATCGGTATTTGGCGTGTACTTTTTCCAGCTTTCCTTTGAGATAATCGCTATTTTCCCGCACTTTTGCCAAAAACGTCGGATCGCTTACCGTATCAATAATCTGCGAGCCGAGCGCGCACGCTACCGGGTTTCCGCCGAATGTCGTTCCGTGATCGCCGGGTGAGATGCACGCGGCTATTTCATCCGTACATAAGACCGCTCCAAGCGGCAGTCCGCCGCCTATGGGTTTTGCGACCGTCATCATATCGGGCACTACGCCTGTTTGTTCGTAATACCATAATGATCCCGTCCGTCCTGTCCCGCACTGTATTTCGTCAAAAATCAGCGCTATTTTATTTGCCGTCGCGTGTTCTCTCAAAAATTGCAAAAAATCAACATCCGCGATATTCACCCCGCCCTCGCCTTGCAGCGGTTCTACGATTATCGCGGCGAAGTCGTATCTGTCGAGCGCGGCTTTTGCGCATTGAATATCGTTGAACGGAGAATAGTGGAAGCCGTCGGGCAGCGGGCCGAAGCCGGTATGGAATTTTGGCTGCGCGGTGGCGCTCAATGATCCGTAGGTTCTGCCGTGGAAGCTATCCGAAAAAGAAAGCACATGAAATTTCTGCATGGATTTTTTAGCGGCGCTTTTACGGGCAAACTTTATCGCCGCTTCGTTGGCCTCCGTGCCGCTGTTGCACAGGAATACCTTGTTGGCGAAACTGTGTTTGACAAGACGCGACGCGAAACCGATCTGCGTCTCGCCGTAGTACAGGTTAGACGTGTGGATTAACCGTTCGCCCTGTGTCCGCAACGCCTCCATCAGCGCGGGGTGGGAGTGGCCAAGCACGCTTACGGCTATGCCGGCGCCGAAGTCGAGATAGTCTTTGCCGTCGGCATCGTAGAGATACATACCCGCGCCCCGGACCATCGGCGCGCCGCCGCGGCTGTATGTGGGGACGAAGATGTCTTCGGGGTCTACGTCCATCGTTATTTTGGCTTTCATTTTTTCGATACCTTTCTTTATTCCTGTATAACCGTTCCGCTTGATTTACCTTTCAGCACATTTCTGAGCGTGTCTTTGCCGTCCCAGCCGCAAATATGCACACGCTTCACGCCGCGTCCGATTGCGTCCGCCGCGGAGCGCAGTTTTGGAATCATCCCGCCGGTAACGTCGCCAGCGGTAATCAAGTTTTCAATTTCCGATATGCTTATAATTTTGCGCACCTCGCCGCCGATTTTTACACCCGGCACGTCGGAGACAAATATCAAGTCTTCGGAGTCAAGTGAAATGGCGATTTCGCTTGCGGCCAAATCCGCGTTCACATTGTAGACAGCCCCATCCACTCCGCGCGAAACGGGCGATATGACCGGGATGTAGCCGCCTCCCAAAAAGAAACCCACAAAATTAGGATTCACTTGCTCGATGTCGCCGACAAAACCTATGTCCTGTCCGTTGACGAGCATTTTAGAAACAACAATGAACCCGCAATCAATGCCGCTGATGCCGACCGCGGGCACTTTTTTTGAGATCAACTCGTTCACGATGCGCTTATTTACATCGCCGGAAAGCACCATCTGTACGACTTTAACGGTCTCCTCGTCGGTAACGCGCATACCCTCCACAAAGGTAAACTCCTTGTTGAGCGCGTCGAGCTGGCGCGCGATATCCTTGCCGCCGCCGTGAACTATCACAGGAAGGTAGGAACCGCAGAGGTCCTTGACGCCCTGCGCGAACTCATCTAACAATCCGGGCGTGTCGATTGTCGAGCCGCCGATTTTTATTGTTGCCATTGACATATTTTTTCGTCCTTAAAAACAAAATACGTTATACTCATTCCACCTCAAAATCGCATCTGTGTTGTCTGGGGCGACATCACGGAGTAGCGTGCAGCCGTCGGGCGATGCAGGCGCTATTTTTAAGTGGAGCTACTATATCACTTCAATCCCGCCGTTTCCGGCAATCCGAACATGACGTTCATGTTTTGCAACGCCTGGCCGCTCGCTCCCTTTACTAAATTGTCGAGCGCGGAAACCGCTATTACCGGTAACCCGTCATCGCCGCCTGTGAACGCTATGTCGCAGTAGTTTGTGTTGGCGACGGAAGCGATTGTCGGCAGGTCGGATGATTCTCTTACGCGTACGAACGGTTCGTTCGCATAGTGTTTTTTAACGATATCCGCGCATTCCGCGGCGGTGATGTTTGTCTTTATGTATACGGTTGACAAAATTCCACGGTTGACCGGCAGCAAGTGCGGTGAGAACGTCATTATCACCGGCCTGCCGGCGGCGGCAGAGAGTTCCTGTTCCATTTCAGGCGTGTGTCTGTGTTTGTGGCCTATGGCGTAGGGGGTGAAATTTTCGTTTGCTTCCGGGAAATGTGTAATTTGTTTGAGCCCGCGCCCCGCGCCGCTAACCCCTGATTTTGAGTCCGCTATAATCATGTCGATTTGCGCGCCGTTTTTATAGAGCGGCAGTAGCGGCAACAGTACGCTCGTTACATAACATCCCGGGTTTGCTATGATTTGTGCGGTCGCTATTTGTTGACGATAATATTCTGTCAGTCCGAATACGGCTTTTTCTAACAGTTGCGGCGCCGGGTGCTCGGTGTATTTGTCGTCGCAGTACCATTTTTTATAGACCGCGGGGTCCTTGAGCCGGAAGTCCGCGCTGAGGTCGATTACCCGGATTCCTCTATCGATGACCGGCAGCAATAGGCTCGCGCTCGCCGCGTGCGGCAGGCATGAGTAAACGCAGTCCACATTTCGTTCTATGGCCTCCTGCGGCGATATCAGTATGTCGTCGTTTATCTTAGTGAGCGCCGGGAAAATTTCCGACAACCGTTTTCCGGCATAGCTTTGCGACGATACGTATTCGATTGATACACTAGGATGGGAAACCAGCATCTTCACGAGTTCGGAGCCTGTGTATGATGTCGCGCCCAGTATTCCAATTTTTATTTTGTTCACGTTTTTGAAAACCTTTTTAAAGTCAAAATCTTTTTTGGGGACGGGGCGCAAGATGTGCTTCCGCACGCGCTCCCCACAGGGTCCCTCTCTCAACCAAAGGGCGGAATGTACACTGTACATTCTCACTTACTTCGGCCATAGTCCACCTCCGCCTAAAACCGAAACACGCTAAAGCCCGTATCCTAAAACCGAAATACGGGGGATGTAATAGGCAACCCGTACAAAATACATACATGCGGATAAAACAGGCAACTCATGAATATAATTTACGTGTGAGATAAATATTATGTATTTTTTTTGTTTTTTTGAGTTTGATGAATTATATTTAACTTGTGCTGTTGTCGATTCATATACAGTAAGGGACAAAAATTTAATGCCAATTCGTTCAATGACAGGTTTTGGTCTCGCCGAATCTGCTTCTCCGTCCGGGGTGTATCGGGTGGAGATACGCGGGGTTAACAACCGCTTTCAGGAGGTACAGATAAGGCTGCCCAAGTTTGCCGCCAATCTTGAACCCAAGGTCAAAAAAGAACTGACGACGCTTGTCTCCCGTGGAAGCATAAACGTATTTATTTCATGCGAACGGGAGGCTGAAACTGTTAAGTTGACATGGGATAAAAGCAGTGTCGACAACTACTTACGCATTTTTAATGAAATCAAGAAAGAATACGGCCTCATGGGCCAGGCCGGTCTTGACAGCCTGTTACGTTTCAGCGATTTTATCAAGAGCGAATCTACCGAGCACAGCGAAGAAACGCTCTGGAAACACCTGCGCCCGGCGCTTACGGCGGCTATTAAGGCATTTCAAGTTTCGCGGGAAACCGAGGGTGCGCAGCTTGCCAAAGGCCTCAAAAAAATCATAAAAGACATCACCAAAGCTTTGAAAGCGGTTGAAAAGCGTGCCCCCGAGCGTGTGAAGGAGTACGGCGCCTCCCTCACCGCGCGTGTGGAGAAACTCGTCGCCGGCGAGCCCGACCCGCAGCGCCTCGCTACGGAGATCGCGCTAATGGCCGAACGCCTCGACATCACCGAAGAAATCACCCGCCTGAAAGCGCACATAGAAAAATTCAATGCCGATTTTGACACGGACGAACCCGTAGGCAAGCGAATGGGCTTCCTGCTTCAAGAAATGAACAGGGAAGCGAACACTATAGGCTCCAAGGCAAACGACACGGAGATCGCCCATTGCTCGGTAAGCCTGAAAGAAAATATAGAAAAAATCCGAGAACAGATACAGAATATAGAATAAAATCGATTTTTAACAATTTGACTTTTTTAGGAGGTTTAAAATGTCCGATCTGTACGAATTAGAGTTGGAAACCCTGGAAAAACGCGGCGTAAGCCGCTACAAAGCAGTGCTGATGGCAGCCCAGGAAGCTCGCTACATCAACACGCAGCAGCGCATGGGCAACCTTGACTCCAAGGAAAAACCGACCTCAATCGCCCTGAAAAAACTGCTCGAGGGCAGGATAGTCGAAGATTTGGAAGGGCAACCGGCGTAAGCCTTTAGCACGTATCGTCATGAGCAGCGTTCGCAGGGTTCTTATCGGAATAACAGGGGGGATTGCGGCCTACAAAATCCCCCTGCTCGTCCGCCTATTGCGCAAAAACGGGTGCGAAGTCAAAGCGGCGCTAACAAACGCCGCCAAAACGCTCGTCGGGGTCGACGCGCTGCGGACACTTACCGGTAACCCGGTCTACATGGACGGTGAATATCAGTACGATATGGATCATATCCGTTTGTCCGAATGGGCGGACGTCTTCGTAATATGCCCCGCGACCGCGAATACCATCGCCAAAATGTCAGCGGGCATCGCCGATAACCTGCTAACTACGCTTGCGCTCTCCGTCCCCGAAAAAAAAATCATCGTCGCTCCCGCGATGAACCGCGAAATGTGGGCGAACAAGGCTACGCAATCCAATATCGGCATACTAAAACATAGGGGAATTGACGTTCTTCCTGTTGGCGAGGGGGAACTCGCGTGCGGGGTTTCCGGACCTGGGAGGATGGTCGAGATCGAGGAGATCGCGCGGCGTATTTTGTCTATGCCCGTTGATAGCGGTAAATCCAGCGATAACCAAGCGTCAGGCGCAATCCCGCATATTCTCAACGGGAAAAAAATCCTCATATCTTCCGGGCCCACCGAAGAACCGATTGACCCGGTGCGTGTCATTACCAACCGGTCGTCCGGCAAGATGGGCGCCGCGCTTGCCAAGGCCGCGCTTCGCTACGGCGCTGACGTAACGGTCGTGACCGGCCCCGCAACGGAACCGCTTCCGCCTGGCGTAGACATCGTTTCCGTCAAAACGGCCGCGGAGATGCAGCGGGAGATGAGTAAAAGATTCGATGATGCCGATATTTGCATAATGGCGGCGGCGGTGAGCGACTACAGGCCACTCAAATTCTCTGAAACCAAGTTGCGCAAGTCATCGGAACAAAAAAACATAACGCTCGAATTGATTCCCAATCCCGACATCCTCGCCAAACTCGGAGCGGCGAAAACCAAACAATTTTTAGTCGGCTTTTCACTCGAAAGCGACGATGAAATTGAGCGGGCCAGAGCTAAAATGAAGAAAAAGAAATGCGACATGATGATTTTCAACAAAGTCGATAAAACGCTCGGAAAAGATCATACCGGTTTTTCAATAATACTAAATAACGCAAAAACACCGCTACACTATCCGTCAATGAATAAAATAGAGGCGGCGGCGGTAATGCTCGACGTGATATGCGGCATCAGGGGGGATTAGGCGGACCTTTTTAAAAAAGGTTTTTTAAAAATTTGATCCCGAGAGGCTCCCCATTTGCTATATTTCGGTAGTACAAGCACCCTAATTAGCCGAGATTACAAGGCTCAAAATTAGCGACATACAAAAAAGCTATAAAACTTTTTTAATATTTTATTATTTTGCCTATTAAACTATGAACACATCTACGCTATTTCGTAACGAGTTATCCGCTGTCCGCACAGTGGTTGTTAAGACCGGTAGCCGCATTTTGACTGCCGCCGGTCATGAGGCGCGTGTTGAAGGGCTTGTCGACGACCTTTGTGCGCTTCGCAAGGCTGGGATGCGCGTAGTTCTTGTTTCTTCCGGCGCCATTGCCCATGGCATGAAAGCGCTCGGTTTTGCGAAGCGGCCTACCGCGATACCGATGCAGCAGGCATGCGCGAGTATCGGGCAGAACCGTCTGATGGGGATATACGAAGGTTTTTTTGGCGGGCACGATATTTTAATCGGCCAGGTTTTGCTGACGTGGGACGATTTACGCAGCAAAAAACGCTATTTGAATTTGCGCAATACTCTGTTTCAGTTGCTCGACTGCGGGGCGGTTCCCATTGTTAACGAGAACGATTCCGTCGGTGTGGAAGAGATCCAGTTTGGCAACAACGATACGCTTGGAGCGCAGATTGCGCTTTTGGTTAACGCGGATGTGTTTGTGAATTTGACTGATGTTGGCGGGTTATACGATAAAAATCCGCACAAGGATAAGAGCGCGAAGCATATCCCTGTGGTGAGCGTTGTGTCGCAGGGTATCCAAAAAATGGCTGCCGACAACAAGAACGAGATCAGCGTGGGCGGGATGTCTACAAAGCTGAAAGCCGCCGAAATGGTGACGAAAGCGGGCATTCCGGCGTTAATCGGCGACGGTTTTGATCAGCGTTTGTTGACGGTGTTGAGAGATGAGGCTTGCGCGACGCTGTTTTTGCCGTCAGATCATAAAATGCGTTCGAGGCAGCGATGGATTGCTTATGCCGGGCAATCCGCGGGCAGTGTTACTATCGACGACGGCGCTTGCCGGGCGGTTGTTGAGCGGGACAAGAGTTTGTTGGCTGCGGGGATAACCTCCGTAAACGGTAATTTCAAGGTTGGCGATATGGTTGATATTCTTGATTCCGGCAAAAACATCGTCGCCCGGGGTTTGGTAAATTTCAGCGCGGAAGAGTTGGAAACTATCCGTGGATGCAAGACCGCTGAAATCAAGAAACGGTTGGGAGCGATAAAGTTTGACGAGGTTATACTGCGGGATAATTTAGCGGTGATGTGAGAATGTGGGAATCGATATATTCTTGCAAAATCAGGCATGCCGCGATTCTGTCCGGTAGCGATTTATCGCGCCGCGCTTTCTTTTTTCGGTACATCATCAATTCGGCGGCTTTTTTT
This sequence comes from Chitinispirillales bacterium, assembly GCA_031286265.1. Lineage (GTDB taxonomy): Bacteria > Fibrobacterota > Chitinivibrionia > Chitinivibrionales > Chitinispirillaceae > GUT77. Next base: position 12,113 of record JAITUP010000006.1, read on the forward strand.
GACGTGTAGCTTTCATCGATAAAATGAATTTTCGCCTCGGTGTGCCGCTCGATTGCCGCCGCGAACTCGCGCACCTCCCGGCTCATGTCAGTTTCTTCATCGTCTATATTGAGCGGCAAACCGAAGACTGCCGCCGCCGGTTTTTCCTCATTGATGATTCTGAGTAATTCCGCTATGCTGTCTGGAAATTTGTTCCTGTCTATAACGCAGAGCCCCCGGGCGATGCCGCTGTCCGCGACAGCGACACCGATTCTTCGACGGCCGTAATCAATACCCAACAGTTTCATCGCCCCGCCGCGTTCTTAACTTAAGCGGTGGCGGAGGACTTCTTGATGAGATACGTAATACCTCCGGCGGAGCCGAGTATTAAAATACCTACCACTATGCCTACAAGGATATAGGGGTTGCTTTTTTTCTGGACAGGATTCCCGTCTCTAGCTTGCACGTAGCCGGTTCTTGTGACCATGGCGCCATCATCGTCAGTGACATCAATCCTCACCTTGTACCAAAGCTGGCCTTCGGAAAGGAGCTCAAGAAAATCACCCGGCCTGGCGTAGCCAACGATCTCTGATCTTGGGTCGAGCCTTTGGTAGACGGTTGTGGGATTCGTACTAATCCTCACGTACTTGTTTTCCGTCTTCGTCAGGTCTCGCTCATCAATACTGTCTTCTTCGGCGGACGCGACGAAAAGCGCACCGGCAAGCAGGACGGCGGTCAAGCCGATCAGGCGGACTAACTTCATGTAAAACTCCTCTTTTAATGTTTTATGGTATAATACTGTTTATTGCCGACAGTACCCGCGCTTCCGATTCGGAATCGGCGAAACGCAAGCCTATCTTAAGATACCATATTTCACGAAGAAACGCAAATTCCGGCGACAACAGACGCACCGCGTCTTTCTCCGTGGTCACGATACCGTCTAAATATATATTGTGGATCGACTCAATGTCGTTTTTTTTAAAATTATGATGATCGGCAAAACTATGGATTCCCGATGGTGAGATGGAGAAAGAATCGAGCATCGCGAAAAACCGTTCGGGCCGGGCGATACCGGTGACGGCGGCAGGTTTTTTTAACGGCGGCTTTTCGGAGACGGCGCCGGTGCGCGCCTCTACCCATGAATAGGGGCGCTGCAATAATATCGCGCATATCGGTATTGATTTTTTTTCGACCCTGACCTGCACCTCCCTTAATTTTTCAATACGTTCCTCCGCGCCGATGATGAAGGCAATGTCTGCGCGGGCAAGTGATGACACCGGTTCCCTTAGGTAGCCTGCCGGAATCATGCGATCGGTGAACGTACTCTCAGTGAGGCAAACGATATTCAGGTCGCGACGCGCGCGGCGGTGCTGGAAGCCGTCGTCGAGGATGAAAACCGCGCGATCTGGAAGATGCGGCGACATTTTTTTAGCGACGGCCGTTCGATTTGTGCCTATTCCGAGCCACGATTCCGGGAGGTTGGCATGGATCATGGCCGGCTCGTCGCCGGTTTCTTTCCAGTTGGCTTTTTCGGTTGGCCTGACGATGACGGTTTTGCTTGTTTGCCGACCGTAACCACGGGAAAGGAAGGCTACGTCGCAGTTGTGGTTATTTAGCAAGTATTGGCCTATGAACTGCGCTGCCGGTGTTTTTCCCGTTCCACCCGCGCGGATATTGCCGATGCTGATGGTTGGGCGGTCTAATTTTTTGGAAAGCGGCGGCAGCGAATTATATGCGAAATTTCTAACGCTAACAACACCGCCATAAACGCCGGAGAGCGCCGCCGTGAATGGATTCGCCGCGAGCCAGGCGGGTAGGGGGGAGTCGAATTGTATGTTTTTTTTCATAATATCTTATTATTAATTTCACGATTAAATATTGCGCTACGCTGTCCGGCGACATCACTACTACAGTGCCGTCGTCGGGCGGTGCGGCGTAATGTTTAATCGATGCTTCAATGACATTCTATTAACCCGGCGGTAATTAAAATCAAAACCTTTAAAATCAAACACTTTTTTTGGTGACAGGGGCTCAAAGTTCCCTCTTTCAATCATAGTGCAGGGTGTACACTGTACACCCTCACTCACTTCGAGCATAGCCTATCTCCCGTAACGCCCCC
>JAITUP010000164.1 GCA_031286265.1 Chitinispirillales bacterium
GGTCGTGACAACAATGTTGATTTGGCCTGTTATGCTAACGAGAGTCCTTCTCATCAGGTAACTTTAACTAATGGTTATTACATTGGTAAGTTTCCGGTTACACAGGCTTTGTGGGTTGCTGTAATGGATACTAATCCTTCTTATTCTTCTGGTGATCTTAATCGCCCTGTTGAGCGTGTTAGTTGGGATGATATTGTTAATGAATTTATTCCAGCTTTGAATGCTTTGACCGGTCGCACCTTTCGTTTGCCTACCGAGGCTGAGTGGGAGTTTGCTGCTCGTGGTGGTAATGTTAGTGATGGGTTTATGTTTTCTGGTAGTAATAGTATTGGTGATGTTGCTTGGTATTATGATAATCGGCCAAATGCGAGTACCCAAGCAGTTGGCGGTAAGGATCCTAATGAGTTAGGCCTTTTTGACATGAGCGGTAATGTTTGGGAGTGGGTTAGTGACTGGTATGGCAGTACAGCTTATGCCGGTCGTGAAAGTGGTGTGACAGATCCTACGGGTCCTGCTACGGGCTCCAACCGCGTAATCCGCGGGGGCGGTTGGTACAGCAACGCGAGGAGCTGCCGAGTGTCCAATCGCCACTACTACCCCCCGGAGGACGGTCGCTCCTACTACATAGGCTTCCGCCTTGTTCTTTCCCTTTAGTTCACCATGAGCTTACGGGGTTGTTGCACCTCATCCGAGGTGCTGTGAAATTCTATTGAACCTCATAACGTCGGGTAGGGGCTACGGCCCCAACCCGACGCTACCAACATCAAACCCCATCCGGGGTTTTGCCAAACACCCCAACCCCGCAAGAACGAACATCGCCCTCCCCATTCATACGATCCTTTGTTGTCCCTAACATTACGGAGCGGTATCAGGGGGTTAGGCGACACATTTTAAAAAAATGGTTTTAAAAAAAGCCTGCATCCCTGGTCGCATCCCTGCCGGGATGCGTGGGAGAATTTTTGGGGCACCGATTGCTACCAGGCGTTGCATCCCTTGCGGGATGCACCCTAAAACCCGTATGCTAAAATCAACTTGTTTATCTCGCCGTAAGGCACCGTGTTTATTGAGGCGAAGCCAAAAAACGACATCAAATGTAGGGGCAGGTTTTAAACCTGCCCGCTTTCGCAACATTCCCCAACCCCGCAAGAATGAACATCGCCCTTCCCATTCATACAACCCTTTGTTGTCCCAAACATTACGGAGCGGTATCAGAGGATCAGGCGGACCTTTTTTAAAAAAAGATTTTTAAAAAGATTTTAAACCAGACTTATTTCTTAACGGAAAATTTGGATTAAAACCTTTTTTTATCACTTGCGCTTCCGTCTTCCTCCTGATGATTTTTTCCTCGCCGATGTTTTTACCACCGTTGCCGTGGTTGGTTTTGCGGACGGCGGTGTGCCCGACACTACTGTCGTTGCCGGTGTCAGATTTTTCCTTTTCACCAGTGCCTGTTGCGCTAACCCGAATGCGCTTGATATCGTCCAGTAAAATACTACGCCCGCCGGGAATCCGTTGAACATTACGAGCATCAGGATCGGCATCATGTAGATCATCATTTTTTGGTTCGGGTCGGTGATGGTTTGCTTCTGCTGAAAGAACGTTAGCGCGGCCATTATTATCGGCATCAGCGCAACGTTGCTTCCATAGATCGGCACCGCGAACGGGAGATAAAAGAGCGCTTCCGGTTGGGCTAAATCCTTCACCCACGGAAGTAGCCACGATGTCGTGCCGCGAAGTTCGACAGCTTTTCTCAGCACAACAAAGAGCGCGATAAAAATCGGCATTTGCAAAAACATCGGCAGACATCCGGGGTTGAACGGGTTAACCCCCTCGGCCTTGTAGAGCGCCATCGTTTCCTCGTTCATCTTTTGCGGATTGCCCTTGTACTTCTGGCGTAGCGCGACGATTTTGGGCTGGATGTCCTTCATCTTCATCATAGATTTCATGCTGCTGCGGGTCAACGGATAGGTAACGATTTTCGTCAGAGCCGTCAGCAAAAATATCGCGAGACCGTAGTCCTTGGCAATCCCGTAAAAGAATAGTAGCAATCTGAGGATGAGTTCGGCAAGCGGTGGAAACCATGCGTCGGCCCAAAAGATATGGCGTGCCCAACTGAGTACGGGGAACAGCGCTTTCTCAAACTTCATGCCGTGGGCGGACAACTCACGGATGCTGCCGGGGCCGGCGTAAATCCAATTTTCAATTTCATCCGACCCCGCTTCAAATTTGAAAGACACGGAATAGTCGATGTCGACATTGGCAGACGACGCGGAACGGGCGCTAACATCCCGCCCCTCAATCTTGATATCCGCCTCCACCGTTTCTTCGGCGACGACAGCGATGAAGAAATATTTTGAACTCTTCCCGACCCAGCGGAAAAAACCGGACGGCGTTTCGACGCCCCTCCGTTTCATCTCAAAATGATTCACTGTATGCGCGTCGGAGTAGTGCGCGCGGCGGTTGTCTATGCCGCCGCCAAACGTCGAGACGCTTACGTCAGCCTCGGTATCGTCTATGCCGCCTTCCCAGCCGAGCGTAACATTTCTACCGGTAAGGTTACGCCCGCTAATGGCGTACCCTATTCTGTATGTATCGTCGGAAAATGAAAATATCTTGCGAATCGGGTGCCCGGTGGTGGCCGATCTGGCTTCGAGGACAAGGGCGTAGTCGGCGTCAGGGTCAATGGTTATGTAATGCCTGCTTGTGACGACGATATTGGCAATGGCGCCCGCGTCGGCGATATCGGTATCGTCATTATCAACATCGTCACTATTAATATTGTCATCTGTAATGCTATTGCCGATATCGTCGTCATTATCGTTATTATCGTTGATATTATTGCCAACAACGTCAGTATCAACGTTAATATCATCATTGAGAATAGTGAAAAACACATCATCGAACGACTCGTTATTCACAGACAACTGCGCTCCGCCTGCGCTTCCGGCCGGGATTAAATCGATCATTTCACCGCTACGCGTCCCGGCATAGTCGTAGTCTTTCATTTTCAGCGAGATAATCCGCGCGCCTTTGGTAGAAATTTCGGCTATGAGCCTGTTGGTTTCGATGATAATTGTGTCCGCAACCGCCTGTCGAACAATTTCACCGGCGGCGCTGTCGGCATCAAGCGATGGATCGGGCTGGCCAAACTGCGCGGATGGCAGGCCGTCCGCGGCGGCGGCCCCCGGCTCTTCTTCGGGCAGGATGACTCGTATATCGGTCGTTTCCTGTTTTTGCTCCGACGTAGCCTCGTTATTTTGGGCGGCGCGCTGCTGGTTCGTCATGGATGTCGGTACGGGTCTCTTTAGGATTGTCCCGTACCAGAAATTATTCCACAGCGAGCTGTTGAAGAAAATCACTGTGAATGCTATCAGTACAAATGCCAACAATGAATTTTTGTTCACGACTAACGCCTTTCTATTGTAACCGGGTCATATCCGCCCTTTGAGAACGGACTGCACCGCAAAATTCTCCAGATTATTTTTATTGCCGCCTTATGAAACGGCAGCGTTTTTACGGATTCTTTTGCATAAATCGAACACGACGGCTCGAATCTGCAAACCGCGTTTTGCATCAGAAAAACGGTTTTGAAGGTTTGTATCAGGGCGTATGTGAGTTCGGAGGCTATCGTCCGAAAAGCCGTTGCCGTCGCTCGGCCGGAAATTTGCGTCTGATCTGACATCATCCTTTTGCTTCTTCCTGCCATCTGTTAAAAAAATCCCTTTGTTCACAAACATCCCAAACAAAGTCTGTCGTTTGCCGCGATTTGGGTTTTATGAGGATGTCGAAAAAAGGCGGGCTGTTCCTTATATTGCAGCGATAGACTTCTCTAAACACTCTCTTTACCCTGCTGCGCCTAACAGCGTTTCCGAGTTTTCTTGAAACCAAAACCCCCAATCGGTCGTGCGGTAGACCGTTTTGCCCGTAAATCAGGGTAAAACCATCACATCCCCACCGCCGCCCTTCTTTGAACAGCTGGGTTATCTCGCTTCTTTTCTTGATTTTCTGTGCTCTGCCAAATCGCAATTTTTCAGGCATTACCCCGCGCTCGCAATTATCGCATGGAGTCCGAAACCGTCAGGCGCTTGCGCCCCTTGGCCCGCCGCGCGCTGAGTATCTTGCGGCCGTTGGCTGTGGCCATACGGGCCCTAAAACCATGCTTGTTAGCCCGTTTACGGTTAGACGGCTGATATGTCCGCTTCATGGTACAACCCTTTCTACGTGTGGACGATAACCGGCCGCCCACAACACCAATGGTAACAGCCAAATCACCCATTTAAGTTAATTTACATCCCTACAACACCCGCTGCTCTATAGAGACACGGATTAGGAAATATACATCGCGCGCAAGAAACAAACGCATTTTTAAAAAAATATTTACCATCCCTCAAAAAAAATATCTTGACAGCCCTTGCGTTTCAATGTGCAATAATGTATTTATAAGGGTGTCCCTCCGAACCCCACACAGGGTCAAAAGGGGTGCTGGCCTTTAAGAATTGCAGGCCACATCCCCCGTAATTCGGTTTTAGGATATGGGTTTTAGGGTATATTAGGTTTTAGGTGGGGGGCGTTGCGGGGGTTCCCCCCTTAAAATATCTTTTGAAGTTGACGCTGACTTTAAAAATTTTAAGGAGAAAAAGAAAAACATGAGCTTTGACGACCACGAACGCTACTTAGCCAAAAACCGCTCATTAGCGGCCGCCGAAGAAATCGGCCGCCGAGACGCGGCCATGGAGAAGAAGGGGTATTCTTATCTCAGAGAGCAAAAGGACAGCTCCTGCTTCAACTGCAAAATGAAGCAGACCTGTCGCGAATTCAACGCCAGAACGCGCGGGGGTACCAGCGGTGTCGTCTCGTTTGGCGGCGACGAGAGGCTAATCTGCGACAAGTATGAACCGGCGGAGAGGACAAAAAAGAGTATGTCGGACAAGCAAGTGAAGTCACTCATGAAGAGTTTTAAAAGAGGACTTTAATAGCAGGCACGGAATTTAACCGGCATTTTATGAAATGCCGCCATCTTCGCTCCTTCTGCCGATAAGATCGAAATAGAAGGACGGTAAAAAAAGAGGAAAAAAATGAAACTCAAGTACAAAATGCCGTTGATACTTTTCGTCGCCTTTGTGGTGATCATCGCTCCGGCGCTCACGGTTTTTCTGATTTATTTCGATCAGACCAGCAGAATGCTGCAACAGGAAATGGGGCGGACTATGGCTAACGTCTGCGCCGAGACGGTTACAGGCTATTTCAACATAAAAATCACGGAACTCGACGCGATTAAGCAGAGCGTGATGGCGATGCGGGACCTGGACGATGCCGCCAAGCAGGAAATTTTGAGCCAAATGCTGCGTTCGTCTACTCAAAGGCTCAACGTTACCAACGTATTTTTGGTATTTGAGAGAGGCGCCTACTTTAGCGCCGGCTTAACGGAGCCGGGCAGTCATTTCGATATAGAGGCGTTCCGCCCGCAGGACGGCGGCATAGCGGTATCGTCGGAGGCATCCTCATTGCTTGAGGAGGACGACGACTGGTACCATATTCCCCAGGCAACGCGGAAAATACACCTCACGGAACCTTACAAGTGGACGTATCCGGACGAAACGCTGGAACGCAAGATGATTACCCTTAGCATCCCGATGATTACCGACGGAAACGAATTTATAGGGGTGGCGGGAATAGACTTGGAATTGAGCCATCTGCAGGAAGAGGTGGTCGCCGGATTTACGGACCCCGAGACGGGGGCGTATGCCATCATGCTTTCAAACGACGGTTTGCGGATCGCGCACCCGAGGGAGGCGATGCTACTCGTGATGATAGGCGGCGACATGACGCCGGAGGAGCAGGAGTCGCTCAGGAGCTCGATCAGGCAGGGCAAGCCGTATCAGCTAATTAAGGCAAATAATCAAACCGGGGAAGTGTCTATGATAACCTATGCTCCCGTGATCCCCAACGGAATTAATACGCCGATGTCGCTTGGACATATTTATCCCATCGGTTCCGCCGCCAGCCCGGTGCAAGTTCAACTGGCAAAGACGGTGAGCGCATCAATAATCACGGTAGCTTTTTGCATTGTCGTTTGGATAGCATTCTTGCTGGTATTCATGTCTAGAGTATTCGGGAAGATAAGTAGCACGGTTGAGGTATTAGGCAAGATGACCACCGGTGACGGCGATCTGACAATGCGGCTTCAGGAACGCGGCAAAGACGAACTCGCTCAAATGGCGAGAGGACTCAACGGATTGCTGGAGAAATTGCATCTTACGATAAAAACCACGCAAGAGGACGTAAAGAGCCTGTCGGACGCTTCCGCGGCGCTGCTTGGGCTTTCGCAGCGATTGTCGAAGTCGTCCGAGACCACGTACACACAATCCGTAAACGCTTCGAGGGAGAGCCGCGACGTGAACGGGAAGGTTATGGAAATAACGGATGAAGCGGGACGTATGAGCGCGAACGCGGTGGAGCTGTCGTCGACCGCCAACCAAATGAACACAAATATGGGCTCCATGGTCGGTGTTGTGGAAGATATGAATCAGCGTTTTAGCAAGATGACCGCCGATGTGCGCTCCTCCCGGGCGATAGCGGAGAAGGCGATTGCCAAGGTGACGGGCGCCAAGGAGGTTATGGACGTGCTTAACACCTCGGCAAGTGAGATCGGGCAGTTTACGAATATCATTATGGGTATCGCGCAGAAGACGAATTTGCTCGCGCTAAACGCCACGGTGGAGGCGGCCCGCGCCGGTGATGTCGGCAAGGGCTTCGCGGTGGTCGCCGGCGAAGTAAAGCAGCTCGCGAATCAAAGCGCCGACAGCGCCAACGACATCACGCGCCGCATAGAAAGCATACAAATCGGGACAAAAGACGCGTTCAATGCCATAAACGAGGTGTTCACCATAATAACGGAAGTAAGTTCGTTAGTGAATACGATATCGGAACGCATTGAGTTGCAGATACAGGCAAGCAACGAGCTGGCCGACAGCGCCAACCAGACAAATGTCGGCGTGAAGCAGGTAGTTCAGGCGATAGACGGCATAGCGCATTCCGTACAAATATCCGCACAAAACGCGGACAACGCTTCCCGAGGCACGGAAATAGTGTCCGAAAACGTAGACGCGATAAAAAATAGCGCGGAACAGACTAATAAGTTTTCAGAGGAATTGAAGGAAACGGCTAACATGTTGAAAAATATGAGTGAGGGGCTGGACGCGATAGTCAGTAAATTTAAGGCATAGAAGAGGAATCAGAGTTTTTTAGAACTGTTTTTTAAAAAATGCCATAAAATTGCGGATTTCATGCGCCACATAGTATATTGTATATTGTCTTATTGTTTGGGTATTTGTAAAAAACATCTCACGGGCGATTGGCCCCGGAGAGAAAGAGCGGATGAAATATGGGCGAAGAGTGGAGTTTTAACGACGGTATGGACGAAGGAATCAACATCGGGATGAGCATGTGCAACGACTGCGCAATCAATCCGGCTACGATTCACCTCACACACATTGAGCAGAACGGAGCGCAGACCCACCATCTGTGCGAGGAGTGTGCGCGAGGGCGCGGGGTGCCTATTCCGGACGGAGAGACGCTCCTCAAGGGGCTTGAAGCGATCGTCGGGAACGCCGCGGCGATGGCCGGTACGCAGGTCAAGTTGACCCTCAAGCAGCCCGAACGGGAGCGGGAGGAGGTGCCGAACATCAAATGCCCGACCTGCCGCACGAAACTCTCGGATTTCCGCGCGACTGGGCGGCTCGGGTGCCCGGGGTGCTACGGGTGCTTCGGAGAGCAAGTCGAAAAGTTGCACTTGCAAATACACGGATCCAGCGGTCATCGAGGGAAAAAGTATGGGGCCGCGCCGCGCAAGAAGGGTAAAAAAGAGATAGAACGGCTGCAGCGCGAGCTCAGCGAGGCTATTAGCAGCGAACGATTTGAACAGGCCGCGGTCATCAGAGATGCCATCCGCGGTATCGGCCAGGGAACAAAATGAGAAGTAGGGCGGCGGATAAGGCAACCGGAGGAGCGGCGGCTGACAAGACGGCGGAGGATGCGCCGTCACGTTTCCGGTTATACGGCCGTATGCCGGTGTGGCTCGGTAGCGGCGGGCCGGAAAACGACGTAGTGCTTTCAACGCGCATAAGGTTGGCGCGTAATCTTGCGGAGCGCAAATTCCCGGTGCGCGCTTCAATCAGAGAGAAACAGAAAATTTACAATGAAGTGGCGGAAGCCATCGGCAATACGCCCAAACAATGCGGCAAATTCGAGGTAATAAACTTCGGCCGCCTCGGAAAGCTCGAGCAGCATTTTTTAGCCGAAGAGCGTATGGTCAGCATGGATATGCTCAAGGCCGAGGGCGAGAGAGGCGTGGCGTGCGACGAAACACGGCGGTTTTGCGTGATGATAAACGAGGAAGACCATCTGCGGATTCAGGGTATGTATCCGGGATTTCATACGCTCGACTTGTGGAACGCGATAAACAGATTAGATAACGGCATCGGTAAAAACGTGAAATATGCGTATAACGACCGTCTCGGTTTTCTGACATCCTGCCCTACAAATTCGGGGACCGGGCTGCGCATTTCATATCTGATGCACCTGCCGGGGCTCGTGCTCACGAAGGCTATTGAGCCGATATTGCAGGGCGCAAGCCAGCTTGGCATAGCGACGCGCGGCTTTTTTGGGGAATGCTCGGACGTGGTCGGTAATTTCTTTCAACTGTCCAATCAGGCCACCATGGGGTCGAGCGAAGAAGAGTTTATTGAAGCCACGAGCGGCGCAATCAAGGAAATTATCGAGCACGAGCGCAAAGCGCGGGAAAAATTGCTAAAAGACGCGCCCATCGAACTCAGCGATAAGATATGCAGGGCATGCGGAATATTATATAGCGCGCGCCTGCTCGGATTTACGGAAATGCTGAATCTGATGTCGGCGATGAGGCTCGGAATAGACTGCGGAGTGTATAAGGAACATTCCATAGAAGCGATTAACAAGATCGTTATATTGGGAATGCCCGCGCACCTGCAGATATACGTAAGCGGCCGGGATAGTTCCTACGACGACCCTGACGCCGCGAGAGCGGAAGTAATCAGGGAACTTTTAGGTGAAAACAGAGTAAAAAGAAAAAAAAGAAAAGGAAGTTAATAGTAATGAATGGCATGTTCACCGATCGCGTCAAAAAAGTGATGCAGATCGCGAGAGAAGAATCGGTAAGGCTCGGCAACGACTACGTCGGTACGGAGCATTTGCTCCTCGGCCTCATCAAGGAAGGCGACGGCGTGGCGGTCGCGGTGATGCGCGGTATGGAGATCGACCTCGAAGATCTTACCGCGAGCATAGAAAGAGCGGTAACGAGCGCCGGTGGAATGATGACCATGGGACAGATGCTGCCTTTCACACCGCGCGCGAAAAAAGTGCTTGAAATCGCGGCGAACGAAGCGCGGTCCATGTCGCACAAATACATCGGCACGGAACATCTGCTTCTCGCGCTTATGCGGGATACGGAATCGGCGGCGGCCAACGCGCTTGGAGCGGCTGGACTTGAATACGATCGCGCCAAGGAAGAAATCAGCCGCGTCTTGAAGGGCGGCGAGGCCGTGCCCATCGGCGGGCCGGGGGCCGGAGGCGCCAGTGGAATACCGGGCGGCGGCAAGTCGAAAAGCAAAACGCCGTTTATGGATCATTTCGGCCGCGATTTGACCGCGATGGCGCGGGACGGTAAACTCGATCCGGTTATCGGGCGGGAAAAGGAAATTGAACGCGTCGTGCAAATACTCAGCCGTCGCAAAAAGAATAATCCCGTACTGATAGGCGAGCCCGGAATCGGGAAAACCGCGATCGTTGAAGGATTAGCGCAGAAAATCGTCGAAAAAAACATCCCGCAAGTCCTTGAAAACAAGCGAGTCATAAATTTAGATATGGCGGCTATGGTCGCGGGGACAAAATATCGCGGTCAATTCGAGGAGCGCTTGAAAGCGCTGACGGTAGAACTGCAGAAAAATGAAGACGTTATCATATTCATAGACGAACTGCACACAATCGTGGGCGCCGGAGGGTCGGAGGGGAGTTTAGACGCGTCCAACATCTTCAAGCCCGCTCTCTCACGCGGCGAAATCCAGTGTGTCGGCGCGACTACCTTAGACGAACATCGGAAATACATCGAAAAAGACGGCGCCCTCGCGAGACGTTTTCAGACAATCATGGTCGATCCGCCAAGCGTCGCCGAGACGATTCAAATCATCTCGGGGCTGCGGCACAACTACGAAGAGCACCACAAGGTCTCATATTCCGACAAAGCGATTGAAGCCGCGGTCAAGCTCGCGGATCGATACATATCGGATCGGTTCCTGCCGGACAAGGCCATAGACGTTATAGACGAAGCCGGTGCGCGAAAACGCCTTTCGAGCATGGAAATTCCAGCCGAAATACGCGAGATAGAAAAAGAAATCGTTGACGTTCTGCGCGACAAGGAAGTGGCCGTCGAACAACAGGAATTTGAGCAAGCCGCCCAGCTACGCGACAAGCAGGATAAACTAAACAGCGCGCTTCTCGAAGCAAAGGCGCTGTGGCGCAAGGCAAAGGCGGAAGAGAGGTTGCAGGTAGACGAAAGTACGATAAACGAAGTAATCGCCACAATGACCGGCATCCCGCTCGCGCGGCTTGCCGAAGAAGAAGCGCACAAAATCCTGCACCTCGAAGAAGACCTGCGCAAGCGGGTTATCGGTCAAGACGAGGCTTTGAGCGCTGTGGCGAGGAGCATCAGACGTTCCCGCGCGGGGCTGCACAATGCCCGTCGACCCATCGCGTCGTTCATATTTTTAGGCCCCACCGGCGTCGGTAAAACCGAGCTCGCCAAGGCGCTCGCGCAGTCGTTGTTTGATTCCGACGACGCGCTTGTCAGAATCGACATGTCGGAATACATGGAAAAATTCGCCGTCTCGCGTCTCGTGGGAGCGCCTCCGGGCTATGTCGGCTACGAAGAAGGCGGTCAGCTTACTGAAAAAATCCGCAAAAAGCCGTATTCGGTAATACTGCTCGACGAAATTGAAAAGGCGCATCCGGACGTATTCAATATATTGTTGCAAATTCTCGACGACGGCCTCCTTACGGATTCTTACGGCCGCCATGTCAACTTCAAAAATACGATTATCATCATGACCTCCAATGCCGGTACGCGCGACGTTAAAAAGATCGGCGCGGTCGGGTTCGGCAAAAACGACGCCATTTCCGATTACGAAGCGATGAAAGGCAAGGTCATGGATGAAATGAAGCGTATCTTCAACCCGGAGTTCATCAACCGCATAGACGAAACGCTCGTTTTCGCGCCGCTCGGCAAGGAAGAAATCGCAAAGATAGTCGACATCCAGCTAAACGAGGTTCAGGAGCGTCTTGTCGACCGCAACATAAAATTGATGTTCACACCGGAAGCGAAACAACTTCTGGTGAACAAGGGCTACGACCCCATGCTCGGGGCGCGACCCCTGCGCAGGTCTATACAGCGGTCGATAGAAGACCCGTTGGCCGAAGAGTTTTTGCTCAATAAATTCGTAGACGGCGACATAATATCGCTACTGGCGGAAGAGGAGCAAATCGTATTCAAAAAAACGGAAGCCGTGGAAGTGGAGAGCAGTCAATAATATGAAAAAAAAAGTTGCCGCCGCTATTCACGTTTTTTGCGCAATACTGATATCGGCAAATATCATCGGCGCAAGCGCCAAAACGCTTGATGCCATCCGCATAGAGGGGATTACCGTAACCAATCGCGAGGTTGTCGAAGACGCGTTGCTTCTGCGCGTCGGCAGTGAGTTCACGCCCGCCGACGTACAGGAATCCGTGCGCAGGCTCCACGATTTGGGGCATTTCCGCAAGATTGATATCCTGATAGACAATGAGACCGCTACCGGCGTTTCACTGGCAATCATGCTCGAAGAATTTCCGTTTGTCGACAGAGTCGAATTTGAAGGAAACAGAAGAATAAAAACAAAGGAACTTGAAGAAAAAAGGCTCATCAGATTCCACCAGCCGCTCTCCGACGCGCAACTGCATAAAAGCATCCAGACAATCCTCAATATGTATGCCGACAAAGGCCATCTTTTGGCCGAGGTAGACGCACAGGTGATAAACACGCCCGTCCCCGGCCACGCGCTCGTCAGATATGACATCACCGAAGGGCCGCGCGTCAGGATCAGATCGATATCGTTTAACGGCAACGAAAACGTAAACGAAAGATGGCTGAAACGCCGCTTAAAAACGCGGGAAAATCGCTGGTGGCGTTCAGGCGACTTCAACGAGGAACTGTATCGCGCTCACCTCGATACGCTCATGTTGCACTTCAACGACCGTGGATTCCTCGACGCTTCGGTCGAACACGATACCGTATGGTTTTCCGAGGATAAGCGTGATATTTTCATAGAAATAACCGTAAACGAGGGACGCCAATACTTCGCAGGCGATATCGTTATCATCGGCAACAGGACCATTGAAACAGACTTGCTATTGTCAAGAGTCGCGCTCACAAAGGGGAGGCCGTTTCAGAGGAACCGATTTGAATTGACCAGATTTTTGCTTGAAACTACCTACAGAGAGCAGGGATACTTGTGGGTGCGGGTAGAGGATAGACGCACCTATAGAGGCGAGCACGCGGATACCATCGACGTTCTGTTTGAAGTTACCGAGGGACAACCGGCGATTGTGCGCAGAATCGACATCCGCGGCAATACAAAAACGTGGGAAAAGATTATCCGCCGAGAGATAACGCTCGTGCCGGGGCAAAGATACCGCCAATCACAAATGATGTCGAGCCAGCAGAACATCATGCGGCTTAACTACTTCACGGCCGTTATCCCGGATATCATGCCAAACGGCGACGGCACGGTCGATCTGATATTCGACATAACCGAACGCGACAATATAGGCCAACTCACGCTCGGCGCGGCATATAGCGATATGGACAAGCTCACCGGCACGTTCTCAACCGCAATCCCAAATTTCCGGGGAAGCGGGCAGGAACTCAGGCTTGAAGTGCAGTACGGGGCGTTCCGCAGGCTTGGAATGATCAGTTTCACGGAGCCATGGGCGTTCGATACGCCGCTTTGGCTAACAGGAACCGTCTTTGCCGATCAACAAATCTACAGCTACGGTTACCTTCAGCACGACGATGGTATTTACCGCGGCGATACCTCGATGAGCTACGGTTTCAGGGTAGGCGCGGGCCGTTCCCGCCTCTCGTGGCCCGATGACAAATTCCGCTTTCAAGCGATATACCAACTAAGCCGCGAACGGACAAGCCGGGAACCTTTCGACTTAAGCGAAATGAGAATCGTTGAAACCGGCGTAATGAGCAGACTGCGTCTAAACATCGAACGCTACGACCTCGATATGCCGCTCTTCCCAAACGAAGGCGCTCGGCTCACCATCACCCCGGAAATCGCGGGGCTCGGAGGCGACTTCAAATATCTCAAGGGAACCGTTTCCTACGAAAACTACTTCAGGCTGCCGGCCAAGTTCGTGTTTGGCAGTGAAGTAAAACTCGGCATGATAACTAAACTCGGCAATAACTTGGTAATATCCGGAAACGATCTCTTCACGGCCGGCGGCGCCTATGGCGACGCGGTAGTAAGAGGTTATCCCGACTGGGCATTCGGCGGCTACCGTAACAGGAGCCGAGGCGACGGCATATCCATGTTCGCCATAAACCTGTCTCTGCGCTACCCCATTATCGATCAACAAATATACATGGGCGCGTTCGCCGACATGGGCAACACGTGGCCGACAATTTCCGGTATAGACATAGGTGATCTATACAGAGGGGTAGGCGTCGGCATACGCATGAATCTGCCGATGATAGGCGTAATGGGCGTAGACGTCGGCTACGGCCTCGACCCAATAAACAAAGGCAACTTCAACCAACCCCCCCACGGCACAACTTGGCATATTATCATGAATAGGGGTTTTTGATTTTGATTTTACTGTTTAAGTTTTAAAAACGTGTAACATTTTCATGGCCATAATGGTCAAATTTAACATATAGTGTCAAAAAACGTTAGGAGGAGTGTTAAAATGATGAGAGGGTTAAGAAACGTAGCGTTGGTATTTTTGGCGGCAGCCGCGTTCGGTTCCGTATCGGCGCAGCAGCTCAAAATCGGATATGTCAATTCCGAAAGGATTTTCACTCAATTCGAGGGAACAAGAGTAGCTCAGGAACAGTTTAACAGAGAAGTGGCCAGATGGGAGCAGGAAGCGTCTCAAAGGCAGAGGCAAATCATGGAACTCAGAGAACAACTTGAAAGGCAAAGTCTGCTCCTGAGCGCCGAACGCAAAAAAGCGATTGAAGACTCGCTGCGCCAGATGATGATGACGCACGAACGGTTCCTGCAAGAGAAATTCGGCCAAAGAGGAGAGGTACTCACGAGAAACGAGCAACTGACAAGGCCGATTCTCGAACGAATTCAGGCTATCATTGAAAGGATCGCTAAAGACGAGAATTACGATTTTATATTCGATCACAGGGCGGGCGGCCTCGTATTCGCCAAACCGGCCTATGATTTAACCGATAGAGTGCTGGCGCAGTTGGCCAGGGAGAGATAATTTAATGAAACTATCCGAAATAGCAGCCCATATTGGCGCGGCGTTTTCAGGCAGCAGCGGCGAGGACATCGAGATCTCCGGCATATCGTCGCCGGGATCCGCGTCGCCGGACAAAATTACCTTTGTTTCTGACGCTAAATATTTAGAACAGGGGAAAGCGAGCTCTGCCGGCGCAATCATCGTCAAGAAAGGGTGCGGTTTTTCGGAAAAGCCATGCCTCGAGGTAGACGACCCGTATTTAGGCTACGCGCAAGTCGCCCAGTTATTCGAAGATATAACGCCGCTGTTTGGCGAGGGCATACACAAAAGCGCGATAATCGACGAAAGCGCGGTAATCGACAAATCATCTTCCATCGGTCCGATGACGGTAATCGGCGCAAACGTGCGGATAGGCGCGCATTGCCGCGTAGACGCGCATTGCGTAATCGAACGCGACGTCACTATCGGCAAATCGGTACGCATCGACTCGGGCGCAATTATACGCTACGGTGTGCAGATAGGCTCGCAGGTAATAATCCAGTCCGGCGCGGTCGTCGGCAGCGACGGTTTCGGTAACGCACGCGACAAAGACAGCAAATTCATCCGTATCCCGTGCTTTGGTACAGTCTTAATCGAAGACGGGGTGGAGATCGGCGCCGGCGTCACAATAGACAGAGGCAACTTCGAGCCTACCATCATAGGCAAGGGCGTGAAACTCGACAACCTTGTGCATATCGCGCACAACGTGACAATAGGCGAAAATACCGCTATAGCCGCGCAAACCGGTATATCCGGTTCAACCCAAGTAGGGAAACGTGTAATAATCGCCGGACAAGTCGGCTTTGTCGGTCACATAAACATCGGCGACGACTCGTTCGTCGGAGCAAAAGCCGGCGTGTCAAAAGATGTTGACGTAGGAGCGAGAGTTACCGGCTATCCGGCCAGAGATTTAATGACGGTAAGACGCATAGAAGCCTCATCAAGCCAACTTCCGGAACTCTTAAAAGAAGTTAAAAAATTAAGAACGGAGTTGAATGCGTTAGCAGAAAGATAGTATTTTAATTTATTGAAGTATCGGTTCAAGTGTTAAAGTACCGATTAACTCTTGTGTTGCACCGCCCGACAACCGCACTTAGAACAGTGATGTTGCCGGACGGCACCGCGCAAGAGTTAATTGGGGGATTAATATTACAGTTTTTAACGAAAGGAAAAAACATGTCGCAACAACATACAATCGGCAAGTCCGTTTCCCTCTCCGGCGTAGGCCTCCATACCGGAGCCGCAGCCCAGGTTACCTTCAACCCCGCTCCCGAAAATTACGGTATCCGGTTCGTCCGCACCGACCTTGAAGGCAGCCCCGAAATACCGGCCGACATCGACTATGTAGTCGACCTCTCAAGAGGTACGGCCATTGGGAAAGGCGATGCAAGAGTCTATACCGTAGAACATGTAATGTCGTGCTTCGCGGGGCTCGAAATAGATAACTGCCGCGTAGAAGTAACCGCGCAGGAAATCCCGATAATGGACGGCAGCGCAATGCCTTATGTAGAGCTCGTCCGCCAAGCGGGAATTGTAGGGCAGAACGCCGAACGTCAATACATAAACATAGACGAGCCGGTGATGTACACAAAGGAAAAAAGCGATGTAGCCGTGGCTGTTTTCCCACTTGATTATCTAAGAATCACTCTCGAAATAGACTATAAATACCCTGCGCTCGGCACTCAACACACAACCATGCAATCGCTCAAGGACTACGTTAGCGATTATGCGTCGGCGCGCACGTTTTGTCTCCTGTCGGAGATACAGACCCTGCGCGAAAAAGGCCTCATAAAAGGCGGCTCTCTCGACAGTGCGCTAGTCGTTCAGGATGTTGAGCTGACTCAAGAGCGCATTGATTACATACGTAAACTGTTCGACAACTACAAGGGCCCCATCGGCCCCGGTGAAAACGCTTTCCTCAACAGCACGGAACTGCGCTACTGGAACGAGCCGTGCCGCCACAAGGTTTTGGACCTGCTCGGCGACCTCTATCTTCTCGGCGGCCCGATTAAGGCCCATATCCTCGCTGCCCGCACCGGCCACGCGGCCAACATTGAGACGGCGAAACTGATTCGCGAACAGCAGAAGAAAAAGGGAACCGGCGGCGGTAGCGGCGCGATACAACTTTCATACGAAGACATAACTAAAATTTTACCGCACCGCTTCCCGTTTCTATTGATTGACAAGGTGGCGCACATAGTCCCCGATAAGGAAATCGTAGCGATTAAAAACGTCTCTTTCAACGAGGAGTATTTCAGCGGCCACTTCCCCGGCAACCCGGTAATGCCCGGCGTACTTCAAATAGAAGCCATCGCGCAGGCCGCGGGTATCATGGGGTTATACAACAACTATAAAGAAAACGACAGCCAAGGCATTAGCGCCGACGTGTTGTTTATGGGAATTGATAACGCAAGATTCAGAGGCATGGTAAGGCCGGGCGATGTCTTGAGAATAGAAGTCAAGATGACGCAATTCAAACGCGGCGTCGGGAAATTCAGAGGCCAATGCTTCGTTGAAGATAAGTTGGTCTGCGAAGCCGACGGCCTCGCAATGTTTCAAAAGAAGTAGAGGTGGCAGATAAACCGTGTACTTGAATTGATAGGGGCAAAATGCATTTACCGGAAGTAACGGTATTAGGAGGTGAGTGGATTTATGGGGAAAATTGTAGACAAATTTTCAGATACCGCGGAAGTCGTTATCTATGGTGGTTCGTGTTATGACTTTGTAAAAACCATACCCGATCAATCCATAACATTGATTATTACATCGCCGCCGTATAATATCGGAAAAAAATATGAGGAAAAATCAAGTCTGAGCGAATATTATCACAAGCAGGAAGAAATTATTGATGAATGTGTAAGAATACTTGCGGATAACGGCAGTATATGTTGGCAGATTGGAAATTTTGTCGAAAGTTCTGAGATAATTCCTTTAGATATTTTTTTATACCCTATATTTCAAAAGCATGGCTTGAAATTACGAAATAGAATTGTTTGGCAATTTGGTCATGGTCTTCACGCATCGAAAAGATTTTCCGGAAGATATGAGACAATATTGTGGTTTACAAAGACGGATAGTTACATTTTCAATCTAGACGCGGTGAGGGTGCCGCAGAAATATCCTCAAAAAAAACATTTCAAGGGACCAAAGGCGGGTGAATTATCCTGTAATCCATTGGGAAAAAATCCGAGCGATATATGGGATATACCAAATGTGAAAAATAATCATGTGGAGAAAACAATACATCCGTGTCAATTTCCAATTGAATTGGTTGAAAGATTGGTTTTAGCCCTGACAAATGAAAAAGATACGGTATTTGATCCTTTTTTAGGGGTTGGTTCTACATCAGTCGCCGCAATAAAAAATAAACGTAGAGGAATAGGGTGTGAGATAAAAGAGGAATATTATGCCATCGCAGTTGAAAGGACAAAATTGGCAATGAATGGAAAATTAAAAACTCGCCCTATGAATAAACCAGTCTATGACCCTGAGAACCCTAAAATAACTTTGGAATATGAATGGAAAATAGCCTCGATACAGGCGGATTTATTCAGTAAACAATTCGCTTATGGGGTGGCAAAATGAAAATTGTTGAAACGTATTCACACTTGAACGGTTTTGAGTTTTTGTTGGTTCATAAGCCGAAATTATGGAAAGAGGTAGAAAATGTGATAAAGACTGTCGACGCAGAAAGATGTAAGATCAAAACTTCTAAAGAAAAAACGATGAAAGGCACATTGCTTTATAGTCCGATTGAAATGAATAAAACTTTCAGGATGGAACTGTCAAAATTTCATTGGAAAGAAAGCAGGATTAATTATTGGGTAACAAAAGATGAAAAATTAATCAGGAAAACTTTAACGATGCCCCCTGACATTCAAAAGCAGGAAATTGAATCGCAAGGTGAAATAGCCATCAGAAGCTATAACCAGACTGATTTTGTAAAAAATCGTGTGGCTCTTGAAATCCAATTAGCTAAATATACATTTGTTGCTTATGACCTCTTTGTAAAGCACCTAGCTTTTTATATCGGTGATCATATTGATGTAGGAATTGAAATTTTACCTATGAAATCATTGCAAAAACAAATGAGTACCGGCGTGGCATATTACGAGGGAGAATTATATAACGTAATAAGACAAGGCAGAGGTGTGCCTGCAGTACCACTTGTAATTATTGGAATTGAACCTTAACAAACGAAAGACAAAAAAATGTCGAATAACAAGAACGAAGGCGGCTGTTGTCGTAGAGGCGTTGGCGGAGATACCGCAACCGGAATTCACCCTACCGCAATTATCGAATCCGGCGCGCAAATTGGCAGTGGCGTATCGATCGGGCCATATACGGTCATCGAAAGCGACGTGGTCATAGGCGACGGCGCCCAAATCGGCCCGCATGCAGTGATTGGCAACGGCACGTGCCTCGGAGATCGTTGCCGTGTGTTTATGGGCGCGTCCATCGGCCTAGAACCGCAAGACAAAAAATACGCCGGCGAAAAAACGCTCACGATAATAGGCGAAGATACGCTGATACGTGAATACGTTACAATAAACCGCGGAACAAACGCAAGCGGCGAAACACGTGTAGGCAAAAGAGGGTGGATCATGGCCTATTGCCACATAGCGCATGATTGCATAGTAGGCGACGACGCCACAATATCAAACGGCCTCGCAATGGCAGGCCACGTAGTAGTCGGCAACCACGTAACAATCGGCGGC
This sequence comes from Chitinispirillales bacterium, assembly GCA_031286265.1. Classification (GTDB taxonomy): domain Bacteria; phylum Fibrobacterota; class Chitinivibrionia; order Chitinivibrionales; family Chitinispirillaceae; genus GUT77. The sequence goes on from JAITUP010000164.1 coordinate 19,305, forward strand.
ATCGTTTCGATAAACCAATTCTCACGCATAGGCGACCACGCAATGATCGGCGCGCGCGCGAGAATAGCGTCCGACATCGTACCCTACGCCCTCGTAGGCACCGAACCGCTGCGAATTGTAAGCATAAATAAAATCGGTTTGGAACGCCGTGGATTCAACGAAGAGCAAATCAAATGCGTAAACCGCGCATACAAGATACTATTCAGAGAAGGATTATCGCTAAACGACGCACTGATAAAAATCGACGCGGAATTTCCGGGCGACGCGGATATAAAAAATCTGCTCGATTTCGTGAAAACCAGCGAACGTGGATTTCTGAGAATGAAAGACGCGCAGGATACCAATGCGTGATTGACTTTTAGCGTCGATTTGGAGGTAAGGCGTGGGAACGGGCACTATTCTTGTAATTGCTATCGTTATGGCCGGGTTTATCGCTCAAATATATCTTTCTCGCAGAAAAAACAGCGATGAAGAAATTCGTTTAAAAACATTAAACGAGGTGGCGGAAAGAGAAAAAAAGGAAGCTATTGAGGCCCAAAAACACGCGGAAAATGAAGCACGGGAAAAGCAGGCTAAAATAAATAATTTGAGAGAGGAAATAGCCGAACTTTCGGCCAATTTGGCCGCGAGAGAAGAAAAATTGCTTACTCAAAAAAAAGAAATCGCCAATCTGCAGGAAACGGCAAAAATCGAATTCAAAAATATCGCAAATGAAATTTTAAAAATAAACACCGATACTTTCAATAAAAACAATGCCGACAAATTAAGTGAAATTCTAAAACCGTTCAGCGATAATTTAGGGGAATTCAAAAAGAAAGTAGAAGAAACTTACGAAAAGGAGACGCGAAACAAAGTTGCTTTGGAAGAGCAGGTTAAAAATTTACTGGCGCATACCACCAAGATAAGCGAAGAAGCAAATAATCTGGCAAGCGTCTTAAAGGGCGACAAAAAAATACAGGGCAACTGGGGAGAAAAAATACTGGAAACGATTTTGGAAAAATCCGGCCTGGTGCCAAATACCCATTACGAATTGCAACCCACGGACTCGCAAGGGAAAAGACCCGACGCAATAGTCTATCTGCCGGACAACAGAGCGGTAATAATCGATTCCAAAGTGTCTTTGATAAATTATACAAATTATTCGGAAACGGTAGAAACGGAAGAAAGAAAAAATTATTTGAAACAGTATAAAACAGATGTTAACAATCAAATAAACAACCTGCGTTCAAAAAACTACGATAATGAATTGAGTGATAAATCTTTGGATTTTATGGTAATGTTTTTCCCGGTAGAAGCCGCATATCTAACGCTCATTCAGGAATTTAACGACATGTGGAATGAGGCGTATGAGAAGAAAATTCTGCTGGTAAGCCCTACGAATCTGATAGCGTGTTTGAAATTGATTGAGAGTTTGTGGCGCAGGGATCAAATCAGCAAAAACGCGCAGGAAATAGTGAGAGTAGCCACGTCTTTATACGACAAATTTGTCGGTTTTACAAAAGATATCGAGGCTATAGGAGACTCTTTAGAAAAAAGCAAAAAATCCTACGACGGAGCGGTAAACAAGCTGAATTCCGGCAGAGGAAATTTAGTTACAACCACGGAAAAATTGATAACCCTCGGAATAAAATCGGATAAACAACTACCAAAAAACCTCCATGCAGACACGAATATCGAAGATGCGGATATTGAAAAATTAGAAAATTACAAAACACTGGAATTGTAAAAAATATATTGAGCGATAAATAAAAAAATAACTTGCGCATTTTTCCGTAATCATTTATTTTGTTATATTGTGGGGTTGTACCCGCAACGTATATGGTAGTTCCACTTTAAAATGGCGCCTACGTCGCCCGACGACTGCACGTTACTCCGTGATGTCGCCGGACAACGCAGATGCAATTTTAAAGTGGACTGAGTATATAATTTCAAACAATACTATACACACTGTGAAAGGGCGTCAATGGATATCCCGGTATTAGATATGGTTCTCAGGTCTGGCCCAATGGGTCAGTTTATCGTTATTTTGTTGCTCGGGCTTTCTATCTGGAGCTGGGCGCTGATTGTCGAGCGCATGATGTTTCTCGGCAGGATTATGCGTAGCGGCCGCAATTTCCGCGCGCGTTTTCGCAATGTACGCGCCCTGCCTGAGGTTGAGAAGTTAAGCTTCGCGGAACTTGCTTCCCCGATGGGGCGGCTCGCAAAGATCGGGGGCGACGAATATCAGCGCATCCTCGGCGACACGCAGACGCATACGCGGGTGAGCGACTGGTCGTTTTTCCTCGAAAGCCAATTCACGATGGCAAGAGAGCGTCTGGATAGCGCGCTTTCGAATATAATCGCGCCGTTTGACCGCGGGATTCTCTTTTTAGCGATGATTTCGAGCGTTGCTCCGTTCCTTGGGCTTTTAGGAACGGTGTGGGGAATTATGAACTCGTTCTACGAGATTGGAAATCAGGGGTCGGCGAGTTTGCCCGTTGTCGCTCCGGGTATCGCGGAGGCTCTCATCACCACTATTGTTGGGTTAGCGGTGGCCATTCCAGCGTTGTTTTTCTATAACTATTGCAACAGCAGAGCTGAAAAAGCCGTTGATGCTGTAGAAGAGTTCAAGGAGCAGTTGACGGTGCGTCTGAGGCGCGAAATTTTCAGCGCGTTTTTTGTTGAAGCCAAGCATGGGAAAATCGGACAATGAGAAGACGCAATAGAAGAAATCGACGCAATCGGATAATAGCCGACCTCAATCTGACCAACCTGATTGACGTCGTTTTCGCGTTGCTCATCATATTCATGATCACCGCGCCATTGATGACTCAGGGAATTCAGGTCGATCTACCGGAAACCGAATCGCAGGCCGTTGAATCAAGCGAGACGATTCAGGTAACAATTGACGAATATAATGAAATATATATCGACCACGAACAAGTCGCGCTCATTGAATTTAGGAGGCGCTTTACAGAGACGTTCGCGGGCAGAACCGATGTTCCGGTGTTCATAAACGCAGACAAGAGAGTGCCTTACGGGATTGTCGTCAGGGTGATTTCCGAAGTGCAGAACGCCGGAGTCGTGAAGCTCGGATTCCTAACGATACCTCTAACCGACGCAGGCGAGTCTTAAATGACCGGACATTCTACGCAACCGCTATATAGCCGGGAATATGGAGATATGGGCTATAACAAAACCCTCATCGCCTCGGTCGCGTTGCATATCGTGATATTGATATTACTGCCGCTTTTGTTGGCATATTTCAGCAAACCCGAGGTATTTGAGCGCCCACAGACGTTTCAGCTCGTTTCCGCGCCCATTCAGACAACGCCGCCGCCTCCTACGCCCGTGCCGCCTGCCCCAACACCGCCGATACCCACGCCACCGACGCCGACACCGCCTCCGACGCCGGTGCCAACTCCCACGCCAACGCCGCCGCCGGTCCCACAGCCGGTACAGCAGCCAACCCCGGAGCCGACCCCGGAACCCACACCGAGAGAGGCGCCGCCGGTAAGAAGGCCTCCGGAGGAAAACCTGGACGCGCTGGCGTCACTATTTGAGACATTGCCCGCGCCCGCGCAGATTAGCGCGTTAAGCGATTTTCAGTTCCCTTGGTATCTGCGTCAAGTGCAGCAAAAGATTGAGCAAAACTGGAGGCCGCCGACAGAAAACAGAAATCTCGCCGTCGTACTCCGTTTCATAATCAATAGCGACGGGTCGGTTTCAGATTTGTCGGTTGTCAGTTCAAGCGGCGACAGAACGCTTGATAATTTGGCGACAAGGGCCGTAACAATAGCCGCTCCATTCGGCAGGCTGCCCGCCGGATTTTCGGGCGACAAGCTGGACATAAATTTAACACTACGCCCGACCAGGAGGTCGTCGTAAAAAATTTTTACGGAGGTAAGTTCAACTATTATGAAAAAAAAGATTTTATGCCTGCTGTTTGTTTTGATTCCCATGCTGGCTCAGGCGGCGGATCAATTCAATCTCGAAGTTTATGCCACCCGCTTCGATAGCATTCCTATCGGCATCGTCAATTTCAGATCGACGAATGAAAATGTCATAAGGAGCAACTTCCCGTGGGACATCATCGCGAATAATTTTGATCTCTGCGGGCGCTTCGAGGTAACGCAGGCCGCGGTATTCGACAGCGCGCTCTTCGCCGAAAGAGGCATCGCGCTCTACATCGACGGGCAGTATACGATCGAGGGGGACAACATTTTGCTCGAGTCGTACCTTCGCGATGTCGCGACGCAGACCATCCTCATCTCCAGACGATACAGGGGCGAGCTCAGGTTTCTGCGCAACATGGTTCATCGCTATAGCAACGAACTTGTGGAGGTGCTGTTTGGCGACAAGGGTTTCTTTGAAAGCCGTATAGTGTACGTGCGCTCGTCCAGCTCCAAGAAAAACATCGCGGTCATGGATTTTGACGGGCACAACAGATCCATGTTGACGAATAACGACATCATAAACATCTTCCCCACGTTCGCCGACAAAACGACGGTGCTTTGGACATCCTACCTGCGCGGGAAACCCGACATCTACAGAGGTTCGATAACCGACGGTACATCGAGGATATTTTTGCAGGGCCCCGCGATGCTCGTTTCGCCGGATGTTTCTCCCATAGACGGCACGATCGCTTTCGCGTCGTCCCAGGCCGGCACTTTGAACATACACACCAGCGCTCCTGACGGCACAAGGCAGCGTCAACTCACTTTCACACGCGGCATAGACACCGCGCCCAGTTGGTCGCCAAACGGTTACCAAATCGCTTTCACTTCCGACAGAGGCGGCGGCCCGCAAATCTACATCATGGACGCGACAGGCTCAAACCAGCGCCGAATAACGTTTGAAGGCAGATACAACGATACGCCGTCATGGTCGCCAAGGGGCGACATGATCGCCTACACGTCGCAAGGCACGAGCCACCAATTCAATATATGGGTCGTACCGCTCGACGGAAGCGACGCCGTGATGATAGCAAACTTACCGGGGATGAACGAATATCCGACATGGTCGCCGGACGGCAGGCTAATCGCGTTCATAAATACTATCGGAGGAAGAAGTGACCTATATATGGTTAAACCGGACGGCTCGAGATTGAGGAAAATAACCAATAGCGGAGATGTCAGAATGCCAAGGTGGTCGAGATTCTAATTTAAAATGGGGGCGTTACGGGGGCGGAGCCCCTGTCACCAAAAAAAGATTTTGATTTTAAAGGTTTTGACTTTAATGTTTTGAAGTTGATTTTAACGTTGAGATAAATTACCGCCGGGTTAATACTATAATTATGCCAAACAACAGGCTTTGCATAATTTGCGATATGCGCAAATCCGAATCCTGCTTTGAGAGGAAAGGCGAACATATTGTTCCCAGATCGTTAGGAAGCAGGAAATTGCGGACCCCGCATGTGTGCCGTGAGTGCAACGGCGGCCTTGGAACGATAGATATCGCGCTCAAGAATGCCGATGGTGTGATGCTCGCGTGTTATGACAGAGACGTAGGCGGAGCAAGAAGCGGTCGATCCGGAAATCGTTCGGCCAAAAATTCGCCCAAAAATGATGACGAGGCTATCGACATAATCAAACTCTCCGCCCCACGCCCCAAACCTTTTGAGGAGAATCCCGACATCAAGGGCGCGATACTGAAAATAGCCTACGAGGCAACCCATCTCCGTCTCGGAAACGACTGGCTACGCGACCCGATAACCGTGACCATCAAAAACATACTCTTCGCTTATGTCAACAAAAACAAAACGATCGCCCGCGAACACATAAACAGCATAAACATCCGCGACATCAACATTGACGCATTTTATTACGTCATCAACAAATCGAGAAGCGAATTGATAAAAAGAGCCATCAGCTCCAAATCATGCCTCAATGCCTTATGGATAATCCCATTCAAAACAGAAACAAAAACAGACGGCGACCGGTTAGCGATAGTTTACGATATTGAAGGAATAGCGCCGGGATATGTAGAGGTCGGCAAGTCGACATGGGGCATAGACGAGGCGGAATTGCTGGCGCCCCAATTGTAAAAAACAAGCCGCTATATTCCGTAAACCATGCCCTTATCCAATCATCTGACAACCCGGTAATTAAATACCTGCCGCGGAGCGTTATCCGGTTTTATGGCGATAATGTACGCCCCCGGGCGCATTCCCAAAAGTCTTGCCGGATTATAGGCTCCCGGCGTCTTTACATCAAACCGCCCGACGACACGTCCTTGTATGTTATAAATCGTAACAACCCCCGGCGCGTTGGAATAGTAGCCGATCACCCCGTCATGACCGATACGGAAATCAGGTCGACGATTTTGCTCTAGATTGGGCCTGGTGGACTTTTCGCCGATAGCCGTAGCGTTATCGTTCCCGTAATCAATCGCCATCTGCGGGTACAGGGTCATCAGGCTATTTGTTTCGCGTATGTTTATGCCGCCGCCCCCAGACCTCCATGTGAACAGAGGCCTCGAATCATCGCCGGCAAATTCCTGCGGTTCCCATACGAAAGTGCCGAAACCTTTTTCATCGGGCAGGTTGAAAACTATGTCGTTGACTTCACGATGCAGGTCCGCGTACTCCACGACGGAAATTTTTATGTCGTGGTTGTTGGCTACGGTATTTAATACCCTGCTCAAGGAATCCAAATCGCCGTGCCATCTTGGATAGTATGATATTCCGAATATGTCTATTTTGTCTCCGAAACCGGTTTCTATTTGGTTAAGGTTCGACTTTAGGCTCGTTAGCCAGCCGTTGGGATTTCTTTCCGATACGGTGTGCATCATGATTAATATAGTTGTGTCTACGTCTCTCACTCCGCTCATGCCCGCGTGCACCAGTCTGGCAAAACTCGGCCAGCCGCCAACGCCGCCGCTAGCCCAGTTGCGGCCGTCGGGGTGTATCATTCCGTTGATGACTTCATTGCCTACCTGCACCATGTCCGGCAAAACCCCGGCATCTCTGAACGCTTCCAACGATTCCCTTGTATATGAGCGCACTCTTTCGGTTAATTGTTGAAAACTAAGCCCCCGCCACGATACCGGTTTATACTGCTTGCCGGGATCGGCCCATGTGTCGCTGTAGTGAAAGTCGAGCAGGAACTTGAAACCGGCGTCTCTTACTTTTTGTGCGTATTTTATGGTAGAATCAAGCCCGCAGTATCCTCTTAGGGAATAGGGCGACGCGCGCCATCCCCCTCCCAATCCGGCCTCAACGTCTTCGGGTACTTCCGCGGTCGGATCGACAAAAAGCCTCAAGCGAATGTAATTGAACCCGTTTTCCTTGAGGATATCGAGCATATCCATTTGCTGCCCGTTATGCATATACTGCACACTACCGCCTTGGTTGGACGGAAGATTAGGGTTTTCCCTCTGATGTACCCACGAGATATCCGCGCCTATCACGAAAGGCTCGCTTCGGGTTTGGGCGGCTATGGCCGAAACGGACGACAGCAACAACAGAGCCGCCACGCAAAACACTAAAGACCGGATGGAGAGAAAAAACGGGGCAGTGATACGTTTTAACATTGCCGTACCTCCCATGAGAAATGAAAAAGTCCCGCAAAATTTACACCATTCAGGATTCGAACCTGAGACCCACTGATTAAGAGTCAGTTGCTCTACCGACTGAGCTAATGGTGCGTTTATTCTGTGCGAATATTTAATTGCTATAAAAATCAACGACTTACACCAATATAATATATGCCCATCCCCAAATACAAATTTTTTCAAGTAACATTTTTTGACACGATTTTGTAGTGACTAGTATTCTCACACAAAAGGCGACGGCATAACTTGTTGTTTGAATGTCTTTTCGGCGAAGTGATCCGTCATTCCGGCGATGTAATCAACAACAACCCGCCAAGATTCAACGTTTTCATTGTAGTTGGTGTTTTTTATGAAATTGAAAAATGTCTCCATCACCGGCGCTTCCCTGATTACGGAATTTACGTAGGGCGCGTTTGTTCCGCGCTCCGATTTGCCGTATATCGCGTCAATCTCATCAAACAGAATCTTCAGCATATTCGTAGCCTTGGCCGATACGCGCTCAACGTCCCGATGCCTGTATATCCGCTCGTAATTAAAGTCTTTGAGCATATACATTAGTTCAAAAATTTCCTCACTCATTTCAATATGATCCTTACCCGCGCTGTTTGCGATTGTATCGTTCACAAAAACCCCGATAATCTCCCCGTTTTCCGTCCCAAGCGTTTTGACGATCTTTGCGGGTATGTCGCATTTTTCTATCAACCGCGCCTTAATGGCGTCTTCTAAATCACGCCCTAAATACGCTATGCGGTCTACGAGTCTGACCAAACATCCTTCAAGCGTCGCGGGCAGGTCGCCGCGGTCGTTTATCTGTTCCAGTTCGCGTAGATCCCTGCCGCGATTCGGCGCGACGATCCTGTCAAAACTCTCGCCGCAATGCGTGGCTATACCGTCTCTAACTTCATAAGTAAGGTTCAGCCCGTCGCCGTGGTTTGTCAATTTGTCGATGACCCGCAACCCGTGAAGCTCATGCTTGAATCCGCTTTCAACCCCTCTTTTCTCTTTAAGAATCTCATCAAGCACCCGCTCCCCCGCGTGTCCGAACGGCGGATGCCCCAAATCATGCCCCTTGGCAATCGCGTTAATCAGGTCTATGTTGAGATTGAGGCAGCGCCCGATAACCGAGGCGATGCTCGATACGTGCAGAACGTGTTCCATGCGCGTACAGATGTGGTCGTTGTGCGGCGAGAGGAAGACTTGCGTTTTGTGCTTGAGGCGTCTGAACGGCCGCGAGTGCAGTATGCGTGTTTCGTCACGCGCGAACTCGAGGCGGAACGGGTCGTGTTTAATCGGGTTGCGGCGGCCGAGCGATTCGCTACTTTTTTTCGCGAACGGGCTTAATTTTTCTTCATCGCTCAAGAGTATTTTTTGGATATCAAGCTCAATTTTATTCGTCATCAACGAACTCTTTTATGAATTTTTCCTGCACCGGCGTCTCAATGGCCGTGCGCGATTTGCGTAGCGTCTCCATTGCCAGCTTCGCCGGTATTTTCAAAAACTTCCCAAGCGCGCAGGCAAGCACAAGCCCCGTGCGGCCGATCCCGGCGTAGCAATGGACGCAAACGCCCACGTCATTCTCCATGGAGTTCAGTATGTCGGCCATGAGTTCGCCAAAACTTTCTTTGTCGTACGGGATATCAAAGTCCGGGATTGGGTAGTGTATCCACCGGATACCGTGTTTCGCGCATTCCTCTTCGGGTTGGCCGTATGGCATGGTGAGCGACACGAGCACGCCGACACCCTGCGCCGCGAGCCATTCGGCATCGCTTTGCCCGGGTTCAAAATCGGGTATGGCACATCCAGAGATCTTTTGGGGAATCACCCATGAAAAGTTTCTTACGCTCAAATTTGCCGCCCTTTGTTAAAAGTGTGGGGAAACAAGCCATTCGCTCGTAATATAATACATGGGTACCACAGAAAACCATATAAACCCAAATTTTCCATTAGGTTTTCTTGCAGTTTTGGGCTTTCAGTTCGGATTTAAGACTTTTTTAAAACCTTTTTTTTGAAATGTGTCGCCTAACCCCCTGCGGTCCCCCATAAGCGGCGACCGCTTACGGGGGACATGTGGGCATACTATCGGGGTAAAAATCCTAAAATCAAAAACAAAACCACCCTATCGACTTGTTTTGACTTTAGCAT
>JAITUP010000206.1 GCA_031286265.1 Chitinispirillales bacterium
GACAGTATTTTTTTCATAAAACTTAAAATCCTCTTAAAGTCAAAATCTTTTAATTTTTTTGGGGACGGGGGGTACCCCCGTAACGCCCCACCTAAAACCGAGGGCGCGATAAATCGCGCCCCCTACGCTAAAACCCGTATCCTAAAACCGACTACGGGGGATGTAGTCTGCAACTCTTACAAAAATCTATAACGCATCGTCATTGCGAGCGTAGCGAAGCAACTTGTTTATCTCGGCGAAGCCAACTTGTTTATCTCGCCGTAAGGCAATCTATTAGCTTGCAGTTCGAGATATTTCAACGAATAGATCGCCGCGCTTCGCTCGCGATGACGTTGCCCCCCTCTACGTGGTTTTGACTTTAACATTTATACCCCGATAGTATGCCCACATGTCCCCCGTAAAAGTTTACCTTTTATGGGGGACCGCAGGGGGCTAATGTGGCGGGGCGTTACGGGGCGGAGCCCCGTAGAGGGGGTAGCGTAATAAAAATATTGCCAAAGGCAATATTTTTATGGAGCGAGGGGGAGACTTCCCCCCTTAAAACACCTTTACCCCTATCTCTCTTTAAACGCCCTCGTCAATTCAGGCAAAATCTCCAACGCATCCCCCACCAACCCCAAATTCGCTATTTGGAAGATGTCGGCGGATGGGTCTTTGTTTATGGCTATTATGAAATCGGATGATTGCATCCCGGCCATGTGCTGTACCGATCCTGAAATCCCGCAGGCTATGTATAGCTTGGGGCAAACGGTTTTTCCGGTTTGGCCTACCTGATGGCTGTACGGTATCCATCCGGCGTCTACGGCCGCGCGGCTTGCGCCTACCGCGCCGCCTATGGCTTCCGCCAAGCCGCGGATCAACGCGAAATTCTCCGGTTTGCCCATACCGCGGCCGCCGGAAACTATGATGTCCGCTTCGGCAATATTAACGGTCGATTCGATTTCTTTAACAAAATCGAGAATTTTCGTCCGTTCGATGATTTTTGACGAATCAACTTTCTCGACTACCACTTCCCCAACCCTGCTATCGTCCCGCGCCGCCGCTTTCATTACCTTGTGGCGCACAGTCGCGATCTGCGGCCTGTGGTCGGGTGCGATAATTGTGGCCATGAGGTTGCCGCCAAATGCCGGGCGGGTGCCGAGGAGCAGTTTGCGCTCCTTATCGATCTCAAGCCCCGTGCAGTCTGCGGTCAGCCCGCCCCACACGCGCGCGGCTACTTTAGGAATAAATGAGCGGCCGATTGAGGTCGCGCCGGCGAGCAGGATAGACGGCTTGTCGTGATCGACAAATTCGCTTACGAGCTGTGCGTACGTATCGTCGCGGAATTTGACTACTTCCGGTGAATCGTAGTAGACGACCTTGTCCGCGCCGTATTTAATCAACTCCGCCGCAGCCTCGTTCATCCCGTTGCCGAGGAGCACCGCCACGAGCTTTTCACCGAGTTGGTCGGCTAATTTCCGACCCTCGCCGAGCATTTCGTAGGACACGCCGGCGACTTTGCCGTCGTGCTGTTCGATGAAGACCGCGACGTTTTTATAGTCTTTTATGTCGATCTCCGCGCTTGAGTCTTTTGTGATCGTAATCGCCCCGAATTTTTTGCATGATTCGAGGCATGCGGCGCAAAGATTGCACGTGGCGGTGTCGATCACCGCTTTTTTCTTGCCGCCGATCTCTTCCATTTTTATGGCATTCAGCGCACAGGCGCTCACACAGAGGCCGCAGCTTTTGCACTTGTCTAAATCAACTTTGATACCCATTGTATTAACATTCCCTCCTTATTTCACAACGCCAAGGTTTTGGATGACGGACGCCGCTTTTTGCGCGAGTTCCGCCGCTTCGCCGGTGATTTTTTCTCCGCCGCTTTTTCTTTCCGGCACAAACGAGCGCAACACTTGCGTGGGGCTGCCCTTGAGGCCGATAAACTGCGGGTCCACATCCATGTTGGATGTGCTGAGTGTATTAATCTGCGCGCTCTTCGCTTTCATTTTGCCTTTGAGCGAGGCCATGCGCGGCTCGTTTATTTCCTTAACCACCGTGATAAGCCCGGGGAGCGGCATTTCGAGGACGTCGTAGCCTTCTTCCATCAGCCGCTCAAGTTTGATGGACGTTTCGGAAATTTCCTCAATCTTGCGCACCCACGCCACAAACGGGATATCGAGCATCTCGGCGATTCCCGGCCCTACTTGCGCGGTGTCGCCGTCTATAGCCTGCTTGCCGCAGATGATAAGATCGACCTTGCCAAGCGTCTTGATGGCGGCCGTCAGCGTATAGGACGTAGCCCAGGTGTCCGACCCAGCGAACGCCCGGTCGGAGACAAGGTATGCCTCGTCCGCACCCATAGAAATAGCCGTACGTAACGCCGCTTCGGCCTGCGGGGGGCCCATCGTAACAACTTTTACCGTTCCGCCCTTTTTTTCCTTAATCCGAATCGCCTCTTCGATGGCATACTCGTCAAACGGATTGACTACCGCTTCCACACCGTCACGGATGAGCGTCCCGGTCTCAGGGTTAATCTTCACCTGAGTGGTGCCGGGCACCTGTTTAATACACACCACGATATTCACTCGCAGTACCCTCCTATTTTAGGAATTAACTATTACAATAGCGCCAAAAATGTCAAAATTCGGTCACGAAGGAATAAAATAGTATATGGGGAAGAAATATTGCAAATGTTTTTTCACAATTCTCGGAGAATAGCGAGGCATTATAAGCCCAAATTTTTCGTTAGGATGCTTTTAAAACCCTTTTTTTTAAAATGTGTCGCCTAACCCTCTGATGCCGCTCCGTAATGTTTGGGACAACAAAGGGTCGTATTAACCCGGCGGTAATTGACCTTAATGTCAAAATCCAAATCAACTTCAAAACATTAAAATCAAAATCTTTTAAACCTTTTGGTGACAGGGGCTCCGCCCCCGTAACGCCCCCATTCTAAAACCGACTACGCTAAAACCCTTACCCTTAAAACCATACGGGTGGGTATAATGCTAAAATCAAAACAAGTCGATGG
>JAITUP010000218.1 GCA_031286265.1 Chitinispirillales bacterium
ACATGCAACTAAAACGCCCGATTAAGACTCGCTTTCGCTCCGGCTGCGCACCTAAAGTGCTTAACCTCGCTGCACATGCGTAACTCGCTGGACCATTAAACAAAAGGTACGCCGTCACCACAAATGTGGCTCCGACTGGTTGTAGGTACAGGGTTTCAGGGACTATTTCACTCCCCGCTAGGGGTGCTTTTCACCTTTCCCTCACGGTACTAGTTCACTATCGGTCATTGGCACGTATTTAGCCTTGGGAGATGGTCCTCCCAGATTCACATGGAATTCCACGTGCTCCATGTTACTCAGGATACCCCAAAGGAGGCATGAAACTTTCGCGTACGGGGCTATCACCCACTATGGCTCAACCTTTCCAGATCAATTCCACTAGAATCACGCTTTGTAACTCCTAGACGGCACGGTACCACCGTCAATGAGGTCCTACAACCCTGTCTACACAAACGCGCACCGGCTATAATGCATAAACAGTTTAGGCTAATGCCCGTTCGCTCACCACTACTAAGGCAATCATTATTATTTTCTACTCCTGAGGCTACTTAGATGTTTCAGTTCACCTCGTTACCCTCATACACCTATGAATTAAGTGCATGATACCCCAAAAGGGGTGGGTTGTCCCATTCGGAAATCCCCGGATCAAAGCTTGTTTGCAGCTACCCGAAGCTTATCGCAGCTTACCACGTCCTTCATCGGCGGCCAATGCCAAGGCATCCACCGTGTACCCTTAATATCTTGATACACATTCCAATTAGGTAGCACGCAGAACTCGAATTATGCGTACAGCCTAATACAAAAAAACTACAAAAAAAAAACATCTCGACGAAATCTAATACAAAAAAAAACACAACTATGTGCTTCATAAACAGGAAACATGTCAAAGAACTCTATAATGAGGATATACCAGCAAAAAATAACCGGCATACTACAAAAAGGCAAAACAAAAAAAAACAAACACAAAAAAACAAAAACAAAAACCAAACAACCAACACAATATAATACAAAAAAATACAAAATGCAAATTTATTTTTAAAAAAATAAAAAAAATAAAAATTACCCAACCGCACCCCTATCGCCTACACCTCAATTCAGCCCCCCCTCACCGGCCACCAAAAGTTACACATTTCTTATCTTCGTCACAAAAACCGTGCGCGGCTTCCGACAGCCTTCTTCTCTCAAGGCCGGTAGCAGGTTGATTGCCTCTCACTAAACGAACTTGCCCTACACAGGTAAGCGGCTGACTAACCACCCTGTCCATATCGACATAACCAGTATCATCAGAATCCAAATGAAACAGAGCAGCGTCAACCCTTCCAGCATTCAATGAATATAAGCGCAAATCCAGTGTTTGCTCCGCACTGTTGCGCCGTAGGCGAAACATAAGTTCCAATGGGCCACCACCGTAATCTGCAGCGAGGATAAATATATACTCTTCAAAGTCTGTATACGGAGGAATCGATATTGTTGTACTTAACATATCATAATTCCGACCCTCACACCTAAGCCGCAATGTCCAAGCGTCAGCAACATTTATCCGCACAATACCGTAAGTCTGACCTCTTGAAGCTACGGGAACACCATCGCGAACCAAATATTTCTGCTCAGGGCCTCCATCTGTTCTATTAAATTCACATCTGTTACGGCCACCCCTACTATGCACTATAACCGTTCCATCGCCGCCTGTATTCAACACCATTCCTATGTGATGCGCATCCGTAGCGTTCTCCATTCTCCAATAGATTATATCCCCACTCACAAACTCATCTACCGGAATTTGACCAAGGTCTTCAACAATAAGCCTCGCATCAGGATAACGAGCTGTCAACGCTGCACTTAAAACTCTCACCCGTCTTTGATCGTCGGCTCGCCCCGTCACTAAGTTAATTCCGGCATGTCGAAAAAGCTGATGTATAAGCCCGGAACAATCCAAACCGTATAAAGAATCCGTACAAGATGACCCCGCCGTCGTCCCCGTATTGCGCACATTTATTTGCTTACCTCCCCAAACATACGCCAGCCCACGTTGTGCAGGCTTATTTTCGCCCTCATCGGGATATATAAAATTAGACCTTTCCGTTAGAAATAATCCCTTGTCCGACATCAATCCTAATATGTTATCCTTTATATTGACATCGCTCTCTTGATAATCATCATCATCTACGGTGATTTTTGATAATCTATTTTGGTACCATTCTAAAAAAACGGAAGCCCTCATCCCGTTTGGCAATATAACATCTTCGAGAGTAATATTGGCGTCGGGTAGGCTCTCAAACCAGTCGAATAAATCGTCAGGCATGTATTCCACAAGAGCATGTGTAGAACCACCTCCCGCCCCCGAATGTTCATTCTCACTGCATGTGAGCAGAGACACCAAACACACTCCAAACACTAAAAAGAACCACTTTTTCATACTTTACCTCCCTATTGAATCAGGTTTTGAGAATCTTTCCTGTAACTTCTGGTACCGCTCCATAAAAACATCCGCCCGCATTCCGTTTGGCAATATGACATCGCTAATAGTAATGTTGGCGGTAGGTAAGCTTTCAAACCAGTAAAATAACTCATCGGGCATATCTTCTCCTATGAGACGGCCAAACAATTCGCCAACTGTAGTACCAATCAGCTTCAATCGTTCACTTTCTGATAACTCCTGATACCAGCCCATAAACATATCCCTACTTATCCAGTCTGGTAATGTAAAGTCATCAGCATTAAAATCGACAAGTTCCAAGCTACTAAGCCATCCGAAAAAAGTGGCATCATCAATTTCTCCATCTTCCTCTACGGCGTTATTAACCAAATTTTCTGCCATAGCATCAGCCACCCCTCCCGCTTTATCAAGTAGCCAGTCATCATAATCGGGCACGTCTGTTGCGGTATCAGACATTATTTCCACGTCATCAAATTCAGGCGTAGTCTCATCAATAACTGCTACCTGAACACTATCTACATCGACCACGGGGACGTTTTCCACAACTGCGGAAGCAACTTCCTCAACCGCGGGAGCAGCAGAGGAACTGTCATTCCTGCTATTACAAGCAATAGCAAAAGGTAGGGATAGCGCCAAAAACACTCCAAGCACTAAAAAGAGCCACTTCTTCATGCCTTACCTCCCTATTGAATCAGGTTTTAAGAATTTTTCACGTAATTTCTGGTATCGCTCCATAAAAACATCCGCCCGCATACCATTTGGTAATATGATGTTACTAATTGTAACATCATTAGCATCCGGCAGACTTTCAAACCAGTAAAATAACTCGTCGCACATTCCGTCACCATCACCATCACCCGTGAGACGGTCAATCAATCTGCCAACTGTAGCACCTGTCATTTCCAGTCGTTCACTTTTTGATAATTCCTGATATCGCTCCATAAATATACGCCTACTTATCCCGTATGGCAATGTAAAATCACTACTAGCACTAAAATCAACAAGACCCAAGCTACCAAGCCATTCTAAAAAATCAGCTTCACTAACATCCCCATCTTCCTCTACAGCGTTATTAACCAAATTTTCTGCCATAGCATCAGCCACCCCTCCCGCTTTATCAAGTAGCCAGTCATCATAATCGGGTACGGCTGTTGCGGTATCAGGCATTATTTCTATTTCATCGAATTCAGGCGTGACTTCATTGATAAAAGCTACCTGAACACTATCTACATCGACTACGGGGACGTTTTCCACAACTGCGGGAGCTGCAGAGGAACCGTCACTCCTGCTATTACAAGCAATAGCAAAAAGTAGAGGTGCCAAACACACCCCAAGCACCAAAAAGAATCTCTTTTTCACGCTTTACCTCTCTATTGAATCGGTTTTTGAAAATCTTTCTAACAACTTTTGACGCCGTTCCATAAAACATCCGCCCGCATACCATTTACACCCCGATTCATCACCATATCTCCATAACAATATCACCTGCCTATTTGTACCGATAGTGGTGGGCTTGGTAAGACTTGAACTTACGACCCCTGCCTTATCAGAGCAGTGCTCTAACCAACTGAGCTACAAGCCCCCTATCAACTATCCGGGCGGCCGTCGGCGACCGCCCTTTTTTTTTAACCCAGCGTTAATTATCAATATCGTCAAATATAAACTCGATGGTTTGATTTGGCGACAGTTTTACCCCCATTTTTCTGTAGTCATCGCCGTCCGAATCGGTAAGGCGGAGGTCGTATTCGTCTATGTCGTCGAGTGAAGTTAGCAGCCTCACGGTAACGGACTCATCTCTGTCGAGCACTTCGGTTCCCAGTATGTCCCTGCCCCATTCACCGGCTGCAGACGGGCTGATATAGAGACGGTATATCAAATAACCGGTGCTATTTGTGATTGTTATTGTCGGCAGCGCGTCGTCGCCGGGCTCCGTGCTCAGCGTCGCCCATACTAGCGACGACTCGTCTTCACTAGCGGCGCTTCTTGCTGTGAACTCAACGGTTTGGTTTGGCGACAGCTTGGTTCTCATTTGTGTGTGATCTTCGCCGTCCGCGGTGGTAATACGCAGATCGTATTGATCCGTAGCGTCCAGCGGAGCTAACAGCCTCAAGGTAACGGATTCGCCATTGCCGAGCGTCGCGGTTCCCAGCACATCGTCTCCCCATCTGTCCGACATGGACGGGCTGACGTATATGGCGCGTACCGTTTGACCGGTTCTATTTGCGATTGTTATTGTCGGTAGCGAGGCATCGCCCGGTCCTGAGGCCAGCGTCGCGCCCGGTTGCGGCACATTTTCGTTTTCTCCCGCGTGTATGTCGCCAAATACAAATTCTACGGTTTGGCCCGGCGCCAAATTCACACCGCTTTGTGTGTAAGGGTCGTCGTCCAAATCGACAAGGCGGATGTCGTATCTGCCGGCTATGGGTATAGACATCTCCATTGATCGGCCGTCCACCAAAACGTTGCCACCGAGCCTGTCTTCCCCCCAACTGCTCTCGCCGGACAGGCGCAGGTATGCCCGGCGTGCCTCGTATCCGGTGTTGTTGACGATTGTGACCGCTTTTCTCGTGTAGGTGCGTACCTGCACGGTGGCACGTATGGCATCGTTTATACTTTTGACGTTTCCGCGCCCGAGGGCGATATTTCCGCCGATTGCGGGGACGATGAAGTCGCTTTTTATCCCGAAGTGGATGTCGTGCGCGGCCAAAGCGAAGGAGGCTAACGCGCCGATATCGCTCCTCGGCTGGCTCGTTGCAACCCCTATCAGCCTGAATCTGTTGTTAAAAATCGGGCCGCCGTCGCTTCCGGGGCGTATCGGCGCACTGGTCTGAAAATATGTTTGATTGGCGTTGATGCCGTTCCTTGCCGAAACTATGCCGCTTTCCACGCGGATATCGGAACCTAAGGCATCAATCACCGGATAGCCTAAAACGGATGCCCTGTCGCCAAGAGTTACCGTATTAAAACCCACGATGCCGAAGTGGCGCGCGTTTCTTTGATTGATCTTCAGCGCGGCCAGGCCGATATTCGAGTTTTTCGCCAGCACTTCGGCGGGATGATCGGTATTTCCGATCCGCACCATTATCCTCGACTTGCCCTCAACGAGGTGCGCACAGGTAACAATCACCCCGTTGTGGCTAACAAAGAACCCTGTCCCATGTTCTGCCGGCCATTCCGGCAACACCGGAGCTTCCGCCACCATCGGCGTTTCAGATACTTCTTCCGACACTTCCGGCTCCGCATACAGCAGACCGAAAGAAAGTGCCAGAAAAAACGGAAAAAGTAAAAACTTTTTCATGCCCAACTCCCTTCGTAAATTATTGATATGCTCTGGGTTTCCCAACTTACCCCCATCCAATATAATATTCGCATACATCGCTCCAACGTAAAAAAATTATCGCACAAGCCCATACCGAATCTTCTGATAAATCACCTGCTCCGCGGCTCTCCTAAGCCGTTCTTCGGAAAGAGTTCCGGCTTCAACAGCGTCAAGTATTGCCTTGTAGATCGTCGTCAAATCCCTCGGCCAAGCCAAAACCGCGTCCACTCCGGCGGCTAAAGCCTCCACTACACCGGCTTCAGGCGTCGTTCCCGACGCGACCATGGCAAAACAATCCGCCATGATTATGCCGTCAAAGCCCATATCGCGCAGTTTTTTTGTCGCAATCGCGGAACGGGTTAGCGGCAAGGCGGCGTCCCATGATGGAACTATCACGTGAGAAACCATCACCGACGCCGGATTTTCGCGGCGTATCAGATCCCTGAACGGCCCTATCTTCAGTTCAAAATTCGCCTCTGATATGTCGAGAGTCGCCATGTGGTAGTGGGGATCGACGGTGGTGTTGCCGGGAAAATGCTTTAGGGTAGCGGCAATTCCGGCTTCATCCATACCCCGGATAAAAGCGGCGGAGGCATCCGTGACAAAAACCTGATCGGAGCCGTAGGAACGAGTTTTGAGAAAGGGCTGATTTTCGTCTGTCAGCACTTCGACCACCGGGGCAAGGTTAAAAGTAACGCCGATACGCCGCAATTCCCGCCCCGCTTGGGCGGCTTCCGATTCTATCGCGGCAATGACCGAATCCGCCGGAGACGTCTGCAGTCTTTCCCAATAGGAGAAAGGAGGCGGCAACGACGCCTCACCCCGAATACGCTGAACCGACCCGCCTTCCTGATCCGATGCGACAAAGGGCGGCAGCGTTATATCGGCTATAGTATTGTAGACAGCTTCGATAAAAGCGCGGTTTTTTTCCGGATCCGGCACAAGATTATAGCCAAAAATGGTAATCCCTCCGGCAGGGGTTTGGGTCAGGAAGTCGCGGTTGCTTGGGGTAAGGGTTTCTTTCCCGGGTACCGCGGTAAAAATAACCTGACCCGCCAACAGCTTTACGTCCATGGAGTCGGCGATATGCATTGCCCGCTGACGGCGTTCCGAAACGGGGCCGGCCGGCGGCGAATCTTCCGCCTCTTTTCCCTCAATCCCTATCAATTCGATCTCAAATATCAGAACCGAATGCGGCTTAATAAGTGGATGAACGCCGCGGCTGCCGTAGTAGGCAAGCGCAGGCGGTATGAAGAGTTTGAATTTGCTGCCGACATTCATGAGCTGCAACGCTTCCGCCAATCCGGGTATCTCGACGCCCACCGTAATCATGAAGTAACCCGGCAGCGAACTGACAAACACCGTACCATCTATCAAGGTACCGTGAAGATACGTTTTCACTCTGTCGTTCGGCCCCGGTCGAGGCCCGTCACCTTCCCTGATGACAATATACTGCAATGAACTTTCGGTAACGATTACGCCTTCGTTTTTCTCATTCCATTTAAGAAATTCCAAAGATTCGGCTAACTCCTTTTCCTCCTTCTCCAACTGCCTCAGGGCAGATTCCTGCTCCATCCGCGCATCGATGGCCGCCAACGCACTGTCGGAAAGCCGCGCGGGAACCCCGTCATACACCTCACGGAACGCCGCCATCACCAAATCAATGTCAAGACCCATCTCACGTATTGTTTCGCCCAATACGATACCGAAAGAATAACCAATGAGATAACTCGCTTGATGCACCTCATCCTCAAAATCAAATATCGGCGCGGGTTCGTTGGCGGCAGCAAGTTCCATGCGGCTCGCGGTGCAAGAAAACAATAGCGCAATTCCAAAAATCGCGATTCCGGCAATACTAATCTGTTTTTTTTTCATGATACCCTAACCTTATGATTGGAATAATGGTTGATATGGAAAATCAAAAATTCTTGGAGGATCATCTCCTCCTCAAATCTGCCTGTAATATGTGAATTTTGACGTTTTCCCGATTTTCTGTAAGTCACCTGCCCAACTCCCAGTATCAATATAATGTATGGGCGATACATAAATCAAATTTGATATTAACCCGGCGGCAATTAACCTCAACGTTAAAATCAACTTCAAAACATTAAAGTCAAAATCTTTTAAATCTTTTGGTGACAGGGGCTCAAAGTTCCCTCTTTCAATCATAGTGCAGGGTGTACACTGTACACCCTCACTCACTTCGAGCATAGTCTATCTCCCGTAACGCCCCCATTCTAAAACCGACTACGCTAAAACCCTTACCCTTAAAACCATACGGGTGGGTGTAATGCTAAAGTCAAAACAAGTCGATAGGGTGGTTTTGGTTTTGATTTTAGCGTTTTTACCCCGATAGTATGCCCACATGTCCCCCGTAAGCGGTCGCCGCTTATGGGGGACCGTAGGGGGGCTATCGTATCGGGGCGTTACGGGGCAGAGCCCCGTCCCCAAAAGATTTTAAAAAGCTTTTAAAGACTTTGATTTTGATTTTGACTTTGATGTTACAAGCCAATAGACCGCCGCGCTTCG
>JAITUP010000236.1 GCA_031286265.1 Chitinispirillales bacterium
TCGACTTGTTTTGACTTTAGCATTACACCCGACCGTAGGGTTTTAGGATACGGGTTTTAGCGTAATTCGGTTTTAAAATGGGGGCGTTACGGGGGCGGAGCCCCTGTCACCAAAAAAGAATTTGATTTTAAAGGCCTTAATAAGGTTTAAAAGACTTTGATTTTGATGTTCCAATCCAACAGATCGCCTCGCTTCGCTCGCGATGACGGGCTTTTGGCATATTTTTACTAAAACATCAGCCTAATGGACAATCTGAGTTTATAAAAAATAGTGAAAAAAATATGTAACAAAAAGAGAAACACGATAGTCTAAATATTTAATGGGGGTGAAGCAGCCTGTTTAATGAACGCTTAATTTGGGCTATCTCAGAAAAAAAGTGCGAAAACTGGGCAAAGGAGGCGGCTTTGTAGGCGAAAACTTGCCGATTTTCCTCTGTTGATGACCATAAATAAACCTTTTTAAGAGGAGGAGTTATGAAATCTCTCAAATCTTTGTTGACGGCCATGGCGGCGGTAGGGGCCTTGGTGGTAGGGGCAAACGCGGAGGCGCTTAGTGAGCAGGCGGCGTGCGTGGAAACCGGTGGGGCTTGGTACGGAACTACGTGTTACGTGAATGACACGAAGGTGGAGTTGGACGCTGGTAACTGTCCTGCGGCGGGGGGCGCAGGCTGGGTCGACGACAAGTGTTTGATGAATGCGGATGAAGTTATTGTGTTCACTCAAGACCAGTGCAATGGCGATGGTTTGTTTTGGGTGAGCAGTAGCGGTACTTGCATGGACGCTGCCGAAGGGGGTAGCATGGTATTGGTGAGCGCGGTAACTTGTGCGGCGGCAACAGGTGTAGCCTGGGTTGACAACGGTTGCTATACCAACGATCAGCTTGCTGACGTGGCCGATATCACCGATTTAAACTGCGGTGCCGTAGGTGGATTTTGGACCGGAACTTTGGGATGTCTCGTTGATAACCTTACAACACGGTCTTACGAAGAGAGCTGCAACGCAATTGATACCCATACATGGGATGCAGGAACTGAAACATGTCTTCTGCTTGTTGATGATCCCGTCACAATTGAGGTAACCGTTGTAGCGCCGGCAAATGGCGCCGCAACGATAGACGTTGGCGGTACTATCGACTTGACGGTATCGGCTGGGCTCATCGGTGTAGGCGCAGACGATATAGGGAACGTTGTCGGTTTCGGCTTCACCTACCAGTGGTATGAGTGTGACAATGCGGCATGTGATAATCCAGGAGATCGTACTGCTATTTCTGCCGATGCGGATGCGGCTACATACATAGTTCCGGCTACCGCCACCATCGTTGAAGGTACTTTGTGGTTCCGAGTCGTGGTTAACGTTACGGCCAATGACATTACCGAAGTAGAAGGTATTGAGGCCGAATGGTCTACGGTCTTTGCGATCACAGTTGAAAGAGAGGGTGTTTTTTCTATAATTGTGATTAACGCAGAGCCTGAGGGCCAACTTGTTACGGTGGGTGAGGCCGGAGCGACAGTCGCATTGACCGTAGACGCTGAAATCACTAATAACACTGGGGGAGCATTTACAATCGCTTACCAGTGGTTTAGGTGTACACCTGATTTTGATGAAAACTCTTGTTTCAACAATAAGGATTTTGACCCAATAGAAAATGCAACCGACGCGACGTTCAACGCCCCGATTGACGCTGTCGGAACCGTGTTTTACTACGTAGAAGTAAGCGATGAAGACGGTGAGCTCCAGTTGGAAAATTCCGAGATTGTATGGGTCAAAGTAATTGAGGAAGGCGAACTCGCGATAGTTTCCGTCAGCGGCCACACAGCCCAGCCTCATGCGTACGACGGAACGTCTTTCAGCTTTGTGGATTTTGGAATTACAGCGGAAGAAGCCAAAAATGACGGGGTTAGCTTGGTGGTCGTGACGACTTTGGACGACGAAGAGGAAATTGACCTTGGGTTTACTTGGTCTTTTTGCATACTTGATGAAACCGCCGGCATGTACTGTCTTGATTTCGATAGCGATTATGTCGATATTCCCGAGACCGGTTTCACCGTTAATGGAAACACCCTCGAGATTGACGCTGATGTTCTTGAACCCGGTAATCATGAGTACATGTTCAAGTTCACGATTGTGACCGATGAAGATGTGCCGCAGGAAGTATTCGGCCTCGCGCTTATTTATGTTGAGGAGCCGGTCGGTATCCTCGAAATCGCGCGTGAAACTCCCGCCGACGTTGTTGTTGAGGAAGTCGCCGTCGTCGCTCCCGTTCGCGCCGCCGCTCCTAAGTTCGTGGTTGGCCCAAGCCCAGTGGCTCTTGGCGGTTCCGTAAACTTCTTCTGGCAGAATACTAACGGCGTTCTCCGTGTTTTCGACGCTACCGGTAATTTTGTCCGCGAAGTTTCCGTTGCTAACGGTTGGGACTTGACAGACGCCCGCGGCCGTTTGGTCGCCGAAGGTACGTATGTCGTCCGTGGCGTGCTAACAGCCAACGACGGTTCACGTGTCCGTGTTTCGGTCCCGGTAACGGTTGTTAGGTAAATGTTGTCGTGCGGGCGGGTTTCAAACCTGCCCGCTTTTGCAACATTTCCCAATTCCGCCCGAATGAACATCGCCCTTTCCGTTCATCCTAAAAACCGCAGTTGAAATTTATTTATGGTGCGCTTTAGTGAGTAAAGTCAATGAGTTAGCCCCCTTTTTTACCATTATTTGTCTTCACCCAATCGACTTGTTTTGACTTTAGCATTACACCCGCCCGTAGGGTTTTAGAATACGGGTTTTAGCGTAGGTCGGTTTTAACGTGGGGGCGTTACGGGAGATAGGCTATGCTCAAAGTGAGTGAGGGTGTACAGTGTACACCCTGCCGTTTGATTGAAAGAGGGAACTTATGAGCCCCTGTCACCAAAAAAGAATTTGATTTTAAAGACTTTAAAGGCTTTGATTTTAGACTCCCTCACCTTCAACACAAATTTGATAATTTCCGACACCGCTACTACGCTTCCCGCAATCGCGAAGATTTTTATCCATAGATCGAGTGAGAGCGGTTTGGTGTTGAAGATACTTCCGGCGAATTGGATTATCAACACCTGCGCAAGTATTGTACTGCCGGTTACGGCTAACATCAGGCGGTTTTTCAGAAAGTGTCTGAATATTGTGGTTATGTGGATTTCGCGGCAATTGAACGCGTTGAACAGGGCAAACATCGTGAACATTGTAAATAGCACTGTATGTGCGTGTTCTTCGCCGGCGCCGAGGAAATCGAATTTATGCTGTAACAGCGTTATGGTTGATATATACAAGCCGCTCAGTCCGATTTTGATTAGTAGCGGGCGCGACAGAATGTTTTCGCTGCGCTTTATGGGTGGGCGCTTCATCAGGTCGCCGTGAATAGGCTCGAGGCCGAGGGTGATTGCGGGGGGGCCGTCCATTACGATGTTAATCCACAGGAGTTGGAGCGCGGTGAACGGCGTTTTCAAACCTAATATTATTGAGGCCAAAACGGTTACTACGGCGGCCGCGTTGACCGTAAGCTGGAAGCAGATGAAGCGTTTAAAGTTATCGTAAATCCCGCGGCCCCAGCGAACGGCGTTGACTATCGTCGCAAAAGAATCGTTGAGTAAAACAATGTCGCTCGCTTCTTTCGAAACCTCGGTGCCGGCGATGCCCATCGCAATCCCAACGTCCGCGTTTTTGAGTGCGGGCGCGTCGTTGATGCCGTCGCCGGTGACAGCCACAACATTGCCGGCGGCTTTGAGCAAATTAACTACACGCATCTTTATCGCGGGCGTGCTGCGGGCGATTACGGCTATTTTTGTTAGCTGCGCCGACAGCTCATCATCGGATAAATGCTCAATCTCCCGTGCCTCTACAGCGATGTTTTCATTGCTTAATACGCCGAGTTCATTTGCGATTGCCGTGGCTGTAACGATGTTATCGCCTGTCAATATTTTTAAATTGATACCCGCCGATCTGCACTGGCTGACGGCATCAAAAACATCGTGGCGCAGCGGGTCGGATATAGCGGCAAATCCGTCGAATGTCATATCGCTTTCGACGGTATCCTCGTTATATAAACCTTCATCGTCGATCTGACATTCGTCAAGCCGGCGGTGGGCGAACGCGATTATGCGGCAGGCTTTTTCTTGCCATACGGTGATTTCTCTTTCAATTTCAGCTCGTTTTGCGCCATCTATCCCGCAGAGTTGAAAAATCTTTTCGGGGCCGCCCTTACTGTACGCGATTAAACCTTTATCGTCCCGTACAACGGTCGTCATATTTTTCTTCTCGGAAGAAAACGGGAATACGCGGGCAATCTTCGCGTTTTGCCGCTGTTTGTGGTAATCATAACCGGATTTTCCCGCCGCCGTAAGCAAAGCGCATTCCGTCGGATTACCAATGAAAACTCCACCCTTGCCGATCTCAGCGGTGCTGTTGACACATATATTTCTCAATACGAGTTCGTCCGTTATCGACCCGTTGACTGTCATCTTGTTTTCTGTAAGCGTTCCGGTCTTGTCGGAACAGATAACGTTGATACACCCCACGGTTTCCGACGCGATAATTTTTTTGACAAGCGCGTTTTGCTTAGACAGTTTTATTATGTTAAGAGAGAGTGAAATCGCGACGATTGTGGGCAATCCCTCCGGCACACAGGCGACGATCAGCACGATGCTTATTAAAAACGCTTCCGTGATGTTTTTGAATGTTATCGCGTCGCTGTGCGCAAATGAAATTAACTGGGAGGCGAACAATACCGCGGCGGCTCCCGCCCCCACGTAGGTGATAAGTTTGCCCATGCGGCCGAGCCGTTCCTGTAGCGGCGTTGTTGTTTTTTGCGAGCCGCCCAACTCCCGCGCAATTTTGCCGAACTCGGTTTTGCAGCCAACCGCGGTTACGAGCAGCTTGCCGAAACCGTTAGTGACGTATGTGCCCGAATATAGCATGTTGCGCCGCTCGGCGAGGGGAGTTTTTTTATCGGTCGGTATAAAATCCGCGTTTTTCTTAACGGGGACGCTCTCGCCGGTCAAAGACGATTCATCCGCGGATAACTCGGTGCTTTCAAGCAGCCGCCCGTCGGCGGGAATTTTGTCGCCGGTAGCGAGCAGCAAAATATCGCCCGCCACAATATCGCGTTGATTCAGCATCACCGGCCCGCCGTTACGCAGCGCCTTAACCACGATGTCCTCATTGATTTTGTTTAGCGCCTCAAACGCCTTGGCGCTCTTGCCTTCCATGGCGACGGTAATCGCTACAGACAGAAAGATCGCGGTAAATATCCCGACGACCTCAAGAATGTTAGCCTCGCCGCCGGTAACGACCGCGGTAATGTTGACGCCAAGAGCAACCAGCGCGGCTAGTAGCAGAAGGAGAAGCAGCGGGTCGGTAGCCGAGTTCCAGATACGTTTGAGCAAAGATTCCGGCGCAACCCGCGCCAGTGCGTTGGTCCCCCACTTGACGGCGTTCTCCCGCACCATGTCATCAGTCAGCCCCGTGTCCGGATCAACACCAAAATTTTTCGCCAGTCCCGCACTGTCGACAAGAAATTCGTCCATAAAAAAAGCTCTCTGGGCAAACCAGACTGTCGCGTAAAAACCTTTAAAACCTTTAAAGTCAAAATCTTTTAAGCCTTTTGGTGACAGGGGCTCAAAGTTTCCTCTCTCAATCAAAGGGCAGGGGCTGTCTCAAAAGCCGTCATTGCGAGTGCCCAGCTCACCGTCATTGCGGGCTTGACCCGCAATCCCCAACGACAAGATTACATAGGGGGATTGCCTTACGGCGAGATAAACAAGTTGCGGGTCAAGCCCGCAATGACGGCTTTTGAGACAGCCCCC
>JAITUP010000238.1 GCA_031286265.1 Chitinispirillales bacterium
TCGACTTGTTTTGACTTTAGCATTACACCCGACCGTAGGGTTTTAGGATAAGGGTTTTAGCGTAAGTCGGTTTTAAAATGGGGGCGTTACGGGGGCGGAGCCCCTGTCACCAAAAAAGATTTTGATTTTAAAGACTTTAAAGGTTTTGATTTTAACGTCAAGGTCAATTACCGCCGGGTTAATAACTAATCTCTCGGTCGAGGATATCTTGAAATTGTAGGAAACAAACAGAAGGAATCCAAGGTTTTTGTACGGATTACCGAAAAAGAAAGAACATGTTTTGGAAATAACTTTTTTAGGCACCGGTACATCGCACGGCGTGCCGCCGCTTGACTGCATGATGGGCGCGGCCGCTGAATTTTGCCGCAAAGGCGTGTGCCGCAAATCGGAGACCGATCCTAAGCACAGGCGGACGCGGACATCGATACTGCTGCAAAAAGGCGGCAAGGTCTTGATTGCGGACGTATCTATGGATTTCAGGCAGCAGGCGCTGAGGCACCGCGTAAAAAATATCGACGCTATTTTGCTCACCCATGGGCATATCGACCATTTTGGCGGGTTGCCGGATATTCGCTCCTACACCGAAGAAAAAACGCTTGATGTTTACGGGTCGGCTGAAACGCTCGATATCGCGTCGCGGGCGTTTCGTTATATGTTTGATCCGCGGGATTTGAGGTATGGCGACAGCCCGCCGAGGCTGCGGGCGGTGGAACTTTGCGGCGCGCGCGAGATTGAGGGATTTGCGGTAACGCCGGTACCGGTGGTTCACGGATACCTGAAAGAATGCCGCGGTTTCAGGATTGATGATACGGGATACGTCCCGGATGTCAAGTATATGAGCCCGGAGAGCGAGGAATTGCTGCACGGGCTCGACTGTCTGATCCTCAACTGTCTGCGGGACGCGCGGGAGCACTCTACGCACATGCTGCTCGATAAAAGCATGGAGTTGGCGCGTCGCCTTGCGCCCAAAAAGTGCTATTTCATACACATGACGCACGATATAGACTACGAAACCGACGGGAAGCTGTTGGATTCATGGATGGAGTTTTCTTATGACGGACTGGTTATAAGCGTGTGATTTTAATATTTTTTACTTGCTTTTCGCCGCGCGATTTACCATTTTCCTATCTATCGGCCAAAAAGGCGGTAGTGTACGTATGAAAGGATATGCGAAATATGAGCGGGAAAATCAGTTTTCAGGGCTGCTACGTAGCCATTGTTACCCCATTTAACCCGGACGGCTCCCTGAATGAAGACGGTCTGCGGTCAAATATCGATTTTTTAATCTCAAACGGCGTCTCCGGGATTGTCCCGTGCGGCACGACCGGCGAGAGCGCGACGCTTTCGTGGGATGAGCACAAGCGGGTGGTCGACATCGCTATTGAGCAGGCGAAAGGCCGCGTGCAGGTCATCGCCGGAGCCGGGTCCAACAACACGACCGAGGCGATAGAGGCGGCGCGCCACGCGAAGAAAAGCGGCGCCGATGCCATAATGAGCATCACCCCATACTACAACAAACCGACGCAAGAGGGCATGTACAGGCACTTCAAGGCGGTGGCGGACGCCGTAGATATCCCGATGGTCGTCTACAATGTCCCCGGGCGCACCGGCGTAAACATGCTGCCCGAAACGGTAGCGAGGCTCTGCGATATTCCGCAGGTCGCGGCGGTTAAGGAAGCGAGCGGAGACGTGACACAGGTATCGGAAATCTACCGTTTGTGCGGCGACAGGCTCGATATCCTCTCCGGCGACGACGGCCTGACACTGCCGATACTGGCTTGCGGGGGCAGGGGCGTGATATCGGTAATCGGCAACGCCGTACCCGGAAAAATGAGCAAGATGATTGATTTATATCTGAAAGGCAATCACGCGGACGCGCTGAAGTTGCACGTAGAATTGTTGCCGCTGTCACAGGTTGTATTCATTGAGACCAACCCTGTCCCAATTAAGGCCTGCATGGCCGATTTGGGCCTCGCGTCCGGTACGGTGAGGCTGCCGATGGTGCCGCTGTCGGACGGCAATATGGAAAAATTGATGTCTGTTTGGAAGGCATACAAATGAGCACAAACATAATTATAGTAGGCGCCCTTGGGCGGATGGGGATCGAGATCGCCAAGGTGGTTCTCAATGATCCCGACACACGTCTCGTCGGTTGTGTCGAATACGCCGGTCATCCCAAAATCAGTCATGACTATGGCGCGATTATCGGCGCGGATGCCGGTGGGGTGAAAGTCAGCGCGTCTATCGAAGCGGCAGGCGTCAAAGGCGATGCCGTCGTCATCGATTTCTCATCGGTACAATCGACGCGTTCCAATTTGCAGCGAGCCGCGGATATAAAAATGCCGATGGTCGTGGGGACGACCGGGCTTGAAGACGCCGACTATGAATCCGCAAAAAAAGCGGCGTTATCGGTTCCCGTCATAGTCAGTTCCAACATGAGCCTTGGGGTTAATTTGCTGTTTTTATTGACGGAGCTTGTCACTCAAAAATTGGGCGGTTCGTTTGATGTCGAGATTATTGAGGCGCATCACCGATTCAAAAAAGACTCCCCAAGCGGAACGGCGCGAACGCTCGGCGAGGTCGCGGCGAAAGCGCTTGGAAAGACATACGGCGAGGCGGTTGTCGACGGCCGCTCCGGTATGATAGAGGGAACGCGCCCGCCGCTTGAGATCGGGATGCACGCGGTTAGAGGCGGCGACATCGTGGGTGATCATACCGTGCTGTTTGCGGGGATTGGCGAGCGGGTGGAACTTCGTCACATGGCGCACAACCGTAGCGTGTTTGCGCAGGGTGCGGTGATTACGGCAAAATGGTTAGCGTCGAAGTCGGCAGGGCTCTATAATATGAGAGACGTTTTGGGGCTGTAGAAATCGGGAGCGGTATGAATCGTCACGTATCATTGATTATCGGCGTAGTTTGCATGGTGTTGGCGCTAACGG
>JAITUP010000257.1 GCA_031286265.1 Chitinispirillales bacterium
TTTTTACCCCGATAGTATGCCCACATGTCCCCCGTAAGCGGTCGCCGCTTATGGGGGACCGCAGGGGGGCTATCGTATCGGGGCGTTACGGGGCAGAGCCCCGTCACCAAAAAACAAAGTAAAACTCAATAGATAATTGAGGTTAATTACCGCCGGCTCAATCAATTTGTATCCAGATCGAACCAGTCTTTGATAACCCAGAGCATGTTACCCGTTCTCCGGTCGATTTCTTTTTCCAGCAGAAACACCTGTATCATTCTCTCTTTCGATGTGCAGAAAAGCGTGTCTCTCTGGCCTACGCACAATTCTCCGGCGGTCATCCTGAGTTCTACGTGCGTGGTGTCACCGTCTGGGGTGACGGTGTAGCGAAAATTCCGTTCGTCGTCTATGATGGGGTATTCCGTAAATTCTATTACGTCGGCCATGTCGAACAGGCGTCGGTGTTTGGCGATTTCGCTGTCGTGCCCCCAGTAATAATAACTTCCCGATCTTACATAGTGATACTCGCCTTCCTCTATGTTTGTGAGCAGCGCGTCGGTGCTGTGCGTTGAGGCGTAGATATCGGAGAAATCCGGCGATATGAAAAAGCGGTAGGTTCCGTTTCTCGGCAGCAGTTCTATGAATTGATCGATTCTTCTGTTTTCGTATGAGCGGAATAGATACTCGATTGTTCCGCGCGGCGTGGAACGGAGGCTGGGGCCGTCTTCGGGGATGCCGGTGGGCGGCAGGAAGAGCGTGTCGCAGGCCATATATAGTATCAATGCCAAACACGCCGCGGACGCGGACATGAGCATTGCCGGTACGGTGAAGCGGCTACGGTTCGAAGAACGGTACGAAGCCAGCATCAGGCACATCCTTCCAGGAGCTTATTCTCCAGTCGAGTCCTCTGGATATGTGAAAAAAGGCGATCCCGGCGCTTATTACGTTCCCGCCGGAATAGACTAAATACGGTACGCCGTTAATGACATGCATATTATGCCCGACGGGTCCCGACGACTCCGCGTTTTCGATCTGCCATTCCACATGCGACGTTCGCCCGCGCAAACGGTTGAGCATGTTGACGACATTATCCTTGCCGTTAATAAATTGAAGCGGCGGATACTCAAATCTTACATCATCGGTAAAATAATCTCTGTAATTCATATTGACGGCAGATTCATTGACGACGCGGAGAATGTGGCTGATGTTCAGCGGGTCTTCGGTTACGGGGCCCACGAGCGGCGGGGCGGGGTCTTTCAGATCAAAGATAGAGCACCCGCATAGAAACAATAGGGCCGCCGCGGCGATTATCGGTATTGTTAAAACGCGTTTCATTAAAATCTTCCCTCCGCCTGCAATCTGAAATCCCAATAGCTGAGCGTACTGTTACCGACCACGAACGTGTGGCTCAGGTGCGCCGCGATATCAATTTTGCCGCCAAACGCCCACATCGCGTTTAGATACGGTTTGATCGACAATCCGTTTTCATTAGTTAGAATATAATTCCCGTCCTCGTAATTACGGTCACGCGCGACGGTAATCGCGCCTCCCGCTTCAAAAATACCGCCGCTCGGGGACAGTCTTGCGGCGGCGTCTATTGTGTAATAGACGGATTTGCCTGTGATGGCGTAGTAGTCTACGCGCGCGTTTTCATCCAGCGCCAGCGCTTCTTCCATATATTCTCTTCCGTACCAGAAGCCGTAGTCGGAAAATTTGATATTCCATTCGCCGCTGAATCCGACGAGCGGCGCCGCCTGCCACAGGGCCGATAGAACGGAGTTGACAGCGCGGGAATAGCGCGGGCGGGAGAGCGCCCTTTGATGAAACTCCGGGAAATGAAAGTTACCGCGCTTTGCCTCCACAGACAGCGCTTCCGTAATCAAGAGATCGCTTGTAGGAAGCCACTCGAGCAGTAGCCCGACCCGCTGCGTGTTGTCTGTGCGATTGCTGCTGCTCTTGGTCTGTTCGAGGAACACGAGATCATATTCGACGACTTCGCCAAAAATTTCCGCTCTGAATATTTCGTCTTTTTTATACTCAAGCGCGAGGCGGTGTTGCAGCGTGCGACGATCGCTGTCGTCGTTATTTGTTATGGTGTCGCGGCCGCTAACGTAGTAGTTCGGGTATTCGGTAAGAAACCTACTGGCGCTAAAATCGTATCTTAGCCAAAGCGGCGGCGCGAGCCTGAGCGCAAATCGATGCGTGGTGCGCGGGTCAAACGAGGCGTAGTCCCACAAGTTCACCTCAAGGCTGTCGATATTTTCGGGAGTCGCTATGATTGCCATTTCTTTGCCAAAGAGTTTATCGTGATTGCGCCATTCAAAGCCGAGCGTGCCGGTATAGTGCAGCCCCGCGGATGTATCGGTGCTTATCGATCCGGACAATATCTGGCGGATCGTCCTCTCGTCGCGCTTGCGATTGTCGTTCAAAAATTCGAGCGTATTTTCTCCGACGCTATAGTAGACGGACGGGTAAAATATAAGTTTTTGATCGCCTTTATAACCGACGGTAGCCATAGCGTCGCGCTCGACGCGCCAGGGAGTTTCTATGAAATGCGCGACCCTGCTGTCGGCGCTGCCCTTTAGATAACCTTCCCGGCCGTTGAAAAACGTTACCGATCCGAACATGAACAGGCTGTCATTTTCGCCAATCCGCAAGGCTCCGAGCGCGGCGCTGTTCAGGGATGCCATGCTCGAATTTTCTATACGGCGGCCAAGCCCGTCTACGAAGAAATAAACGGGGGCAAATGGCAGCGGGTCTTCCCAAGACCCTATGCTGAACGCGCCGTATACCCCGGCGCTGCTACGGGATTCGCCGACCGTGAACGCCCCCGCAAGCGAATCGACCCTGCGTCCCGATATCCCCGCCCGTAGCAGGACCGGGATGCCAGCGGCGTCAACCCGGGCCGTTGGGCCCATGTCGATCGTGGCGAGCGCGTTGTTGCCGCCGCGATCGCTTGAATACTGAACAACAGGAGCCCAGTCAAGCCCCAAACCGGTGAGCACACGATGTTCGATTTGCTTTTCTACGGTTCCGGGAACGCTAAAAAAATGCCGCATATTTTGAAGCCTGTCGCGGCGCAGATCATATTGCAAACCCTGCTCCAAAAATATGCCGCCAATTTCCGTGTGGTAGAAAAAACTGTTGATGCCGGTATAGGATCTGTCAAAAAAAGTATGGTCAATGGAAAGAAACAACCTCTCGCGATGATCGTTCAAGCTGTCTGCCTCGTTGATTTTTTTATCATCGCCGTCGTCATCATCGGCGTCAAAAAACCCTGAAAGCGGCGGGTATGTCAGCTCTTCGGGCAGATGCCGGGCATTGGCGGTACCGGCGGCCAGGATAGTCAGCGCGAGGGCGGCGAGCGGCGTTATCAATGACGATAGCGTTGACGGCGATGATGTCAAAAGGCGTCGTTTCATTGCATTTTCACCCGCCTGTAAAAATCAAGCCAGCCTCCGACGTCAATATCCTCGGGCCGCGCCGCCGCGTGGACTCCCGCGTCGGCGAGCGCGCTGCCGTAGAAATCCTTGTCGCGGCCGAATTTTAACGACATTACCTTGGCAAGCTGCTTCCTCCTCATCGAGAATCCGCTGTCGACAAACGCGAAGAAGTCGTCCCACCGCGAACGCTCCAATTTTTCTTCGACATTCGGGCAAATAATTATCTGAAACACGGATGAATCGACATTCGGGCGTGGGAAAAACGCTCCCGGCGGGACATGAAAGAGCAGCTTCACGGTTCCGAAAAACTGGCAAAATATCGACAAAAAACCGTTTTGCCTGCTCCGCGGGCCGGAAACGATCCGTAATGCGACCTCTTTTTGCACCATAAACGTACATGACAGGACGTTTGGGGCATACAAAAGCGTTTTTTTGATGATCAGCGCGCCGATATTGTAGGGCAGGTTTCCAACGACATGCAGTGGAAATCCGGCCTTTGCGAAATCGAACGACATGACGTCTTCGTTGTGTACCGTGTAGTTATTGACGGTGTCACGGTCGATTTGGCCGCCGTCGCCCCCAAGTTTTTTCCCTAACGCGGCGAGAGTGTCTCCGTCAACCTCAACGAAGTGCATCTCTGGAAACCTTTCTATGAGGCGCACGCTTAGCGCTCCTCGTCCGGGCCCTATTTCGAGCGTTTGTTCCCCCGCGCCCGCCGGTATGGCGGCGGCAATCCGCGCGGCGATGGCCGGAGCCGTCAAAAAGTGCTGTCCGAGGTGTTTTTTGGGTCTCATCGATTAACATTTTGCGCGTTCGCGCCGGATAATATTTAACCAGTGTCTCAATATAAATTAAATTATCGCTACGCGGACTGCTATGAATATATTATTTTTATGGCAGAATAACGTTACCTAACCATGAAGGCGGACGCTATGGATCGTAAAACAATTTTTATCGTTGATGATGATCCCACAAATTTGTCGACGACGCTGAGCGCGCTCGAAGAGCGCTACGATGTCCTTACCCTGAATTCAGGCAAAAAGCTACTCGCGGCACTCAAAAAGAAGATGCCGAACCTGATATTGCTCGATGTCGAAATGCCGGACATGAACGGGTACGAGGTGATAAGAACCATCAAGGCCGATAAGGCGACGGCCAACATTCCGGTCATCTTCCTCACGGCCAAGAGTGACAGTGAGAGCGAGTTTGAAGGGCTGACGCTCGGAGCCGTAGACTATATCCCAAAGCCGCCTCCCCCGCCGAGGTTGCTGCAGAAGCGTATTGAGGTGCATCTCCTCGTCGAAGACCAGAAAAAGGAATTGCTCGACCAGAAGATGGAGCTCATCAAGTTCAACCAAAACCTCCAGCAAATGGTGGAAAAGAAAACGAAGTCCGTCCTCGAACTGCAACGCGCGATACTCAAGACGATGGCGGAGCTGGTGGAATACCGCGACGATATCACCGGCGGGCACATTGAGCGTACTACGCGCTACCTGAGCATATTGTTAGACGCGATGTTAGAGCGCAAAATGTATATAGACATAATTTCAAAGTGGGATATAACCCTGTTTTTGCAGTCGGCGCAATTGCACGACGTGGGTAAAATCGCCATCAGAGACAGCATATTGCAAAAACCGGGCAAACTTACGCCCGAAGAGTTTGAGGAAATCAAAAAGCACGCGATATTCGGCGAAATGATCATTGATAAAATTAAAAAGAGGACGACCGAGCAGTCATTCCTCGAGTACGCCGGTATTTTTGCCGTCACGCACCACGAAAAGTGGGACGGTTCCGGCTATCCCAAAGGGCTCCAGGGCGAAGAAATACCGCTCAAAGGCCGCCTGATGGCAATCGCCGACGTATATGACGCGCTCGTTACCGACAGACCGTACAAAAAAGCGTTTACGCACGAAAAAACGGTAGAAATTATCGAAAGCGGCCGGGGAACGCATTTCGACCCAGCCCTTGTAGACCTGTTCATAGAAGTCGCCGATCAGTTCGACAAGGTACATCAGGAGATTACCGGAAGCAACGAGTGACAGTATTACGTATCGCGCGCGGTCATAGTTATTAACCCGGCGGTAATTAACCTCAATTATCTATTGAGTTTGTCTTTGTTTTTTGAGGACGGGGCCCGAAGTTTTCTCTTTCAATCAAACGGCAGGATGTACACTGTACATCCTCACTCACTTCGAGCATAGTTTATCATCCGTAACGCCCCGATAACGTAGTCCCCTGCGGTCTCCCATAAGCGGCAACCGCTTACGGGAGACATGTGGGCATACTATCGGGGTAAAAATGCTAAAATCAAAAACAAAACCACACCATCGACTTGTTTTGACTTTAGCATTACACCCGACCGTAGGGTTTTAAGGGTATGGGTTTTAGCGTATTCGGTTTTAACATGGGGGCGTTACGGGAGATAGGCTATGCTCGAAGTGAGTGAGGGTGTACAGTGTACATCCTGCACTATGATTGAAAGAGGGAACTTTGAGCCCCTGTCACCAAAAAAAGATTTTGATTTTAAAGGTTTTGATTTTAATTACCGCCGGGTTAATAGTATTCGAGGAGAGGGGTTATCATGAGTAAGGCAGTGCATGGTGTGGCGAGGCTTGTTTTTTTCTGTGTACTCCTTTTATCCGCGGCATACATCGCAGGTTCCTGCGGCGGCGGCCAGCAGCAGCAGTCTGAAAATCAGCAAGTTGAAGATGTGTCCGATAGCGTTCCCGTTTCAAAACACGCGCTTCGGGCTGCCGAAATTGCCGATTCTATGGACATAAAACTGCTTGCGGCTCAGCTTATTCTTAGCGCGATACCCGGAAAAGAAACAGTTTTAGACAGTATTCACCAGTTTCTAACAGTAATCCCAGTCGGCGGGATTACGCTTTTTGGCTACAATCTCGTGCCCGATCCTGAGAAAAACCGTGTTTTTGTTGAAGAACTTTTCAATTATATGTCCGGCATAACGCTGCCGCCCTTTATCGCGTCTGATCAGGAGGGCGGTACGGTTCAGCGTATTCGCGGGGACGCGGCGTTGCCTGCGCCGCTCACATATTGGGAAAGGTTGCAAACGGAGGAGGGCGTCGCCGCGGATACGGTTATTGCCGCGGTGGAGCGGGAGGCCGCGCAGGCTGGGCGTGAATTGCGGCGCATTGGCGTTACTTTGAACCTTGCCCCTTTAGCGGAAGCGCTTACGGAGAACAACAGACCTTTCCTCAAAACCCGCGCCTACGGCCCTTGCCCGATCTTTATCACAAACGCCGCCGCCGCTTTTATAAGGGGCATGGAGGAGGCGGGAATTGCTTCCACCATAAAGCATTTCCCCGGCAATTCGGGGGTTGATCCGCACTACCATACGGCGATCCTCAACGTATCGGACGCGGAGCTGGAAGAGAAGGTGGGGCCCTTCAGAGAACTGATACGCCGCGAAGCGCCGGCTGCGGTAATGGTTTCTCACGTGATTGTACCGTCTTGGGACACTCTGCCGTTAACCCGTTCCTCCGTTGCGGTGGAGCGCATACGCGATATGGGTTTTACCGGTATAATCATGGCGGACTGTTTTTCCATGGTCGCGACCGGCGCGCCGCCTGAAGTCGCCGTCGTGGAAGCCTTGGCCGCCGGGATCGATATGGTTATGACATGGCCCAACACCATTCAGGAAACATACAAGGCGATATTGGGCGCCCTCGAAGCGGGAATCCTCTCCGAGGAGCGGGTCAGGGACGCGGCAAAACGGATAATTTATCAGAAGTTGCGGTATGAGCTTATGGAATAGTTATTAACCCGGCGGCAATTGACCTCAACGTTAAAATCGAAGCCTTTAAAGTCTTTAAAATCAAAACCTTTAAAATCAAATTCTTTTTTGGTGACAGGGGCTCAAAGTTTCCTCTTTCAATCATAGTGCAGGGTGTACACTGTACACCCTCACTCACTTCGAGCATAGTCTATCTCCCGTAACGCC
>JAITUP010000259.1 GCA_031286265.1 Chitinispirillales bacterium
TGGCGTAGTCGAATGAGATGATGGTGCGTTCGCTCATAATTTGGCTTCCTTTGGGGTGGTGGTGCCTATGAGTTAAATATAATACAAAAAATGATGAAAATCAAAACCTTTTAAAAACCTGTTTTTTAAAATGTGTCGCCTAACCCTCTGATGCCGCTCCGTAATGTTTGGGACAACAAAGGATCGTATGAGTGGAGAGGGCGATGTTCATTCGAGCGTGGTTGGAGTGATTTGTTTTTGACTTTAGCATTTTTACCCAGATAGTATGCCCACATGTCCGCCGTAAGCGGTCGCCGCTTATGGGGGACCGTAGGGGGCCTTATGTATCGGGGCGTTACGGGGCAGAGCCCCGTCCCCAAAAAATTTTAATAAGCTTTTAAAGACTTTGACTTTTGATATTGTTTTTAAACAACACACCCATTTTCAAAAAAACTAAAAATATCCTCACCGCTATTACGATTAATAGCGGTATTCACAAAAGTCGGCGTTGTGGCAAGCGTTTGAGACAGATTGAAGATAGATATGCTTTTTTCCGCCTTCTTCACGTCTTGCAACTTATAAAACAGCGCGTCGCGTGACACCTCCGTCACGGCATCCATTTCCTTTGCGAAGTTTTCGATCCCTTTTTTCAAATGATCGTACGCCTCGCCTATAGATGTAGCCGACAATAATTTTGAGAGGGACAGAGAGTCAAATTTTATTTTTCCAAACGCGAACATTCTTGAAGTCGCGGCCGTGTTCAGGCTTACCGTAATACTTAGGGCTATTCTGTTTATCAGTTCCTGTTTAAGCTCTTTGCTGGATTTCAGTATTTCAAAAATATCGTCGAGCATTCTAAACGCGCATCCGGTATCGCCGTCCAAAGTCGCTTCAATGAGTTTTTGCTCTTTGTGTTTTGGGTAAACGTATTCTATATCGTTGGGGCTTAAGTAATCGATGTGGATAACGCTATTGTAGCCAAACATGTGTGTAGCTCTGCATGCCCGCGCCGCCTCTTTGCGGCAGGCGTACAGTTCACCGGCCCTGTCCCGCATACGGCTTACCCCTATCGAAAACATGGCGTCGGTTTCTTCAAACAGCCTGTTGCGGATGCTATTTGCTAATTTCATGGTAAGCTGATCGGGAGGCGAGTCATCAACAATGGCGTAAAATTCGCCGAGGCTGTAGTGTAGGACACACATGAGTTCACGCTCTAAGACTTCCCTCGCCAGAGCGCGGTGGACTTCGTTGTAGAACGAGTCCGTGTGAATTCCTATGACGGCATATCCCGGAGTGCATTTAAATGTTTGCCCAAGCAAGATCGCCGCGGCTTCCTGCGATAAAAAATGATCGCCTAACAAAGTCTTTGCCGCCTGTTCTCTGCTTTTTTCACCGTCTACCTTGGCGGCGGGCGCGGTTTGAACCTGCTTGCAGTAATCATTTAAAGCCGAATCAAAATCTTTCGCTCTAATTACGTCCGTATGCTTGAGCAATAGAAATAAAGAAGCGTCCTTGGCTTCCGAATTCCCGATTATGACTATCTTCGTTCTCAAGAAGTAATTAATTAGCGGTTTCAAAAAAGAGGCGGTTTTATTATCAATCAAGGTTGCCGAAAATAAGACTATGTGCACCCGTTCTCTCATCAAAACGTTCACCATATCGGAAAAATCCACACATTCGGGCAGTATCGTACCCCTAAATCCTTCCTTTACCAATCTGTCGCGCCAGATATTTCCTTCGTCCGCGTTTTTGTTTACAACAAGAACGTTCAACATCGCTTTCTCCCGTTTTTATGATATTATTAATCCCCCAACCGACCGCGGCGCTGTCCTGGGGCGACATCATGCAACCATCGGACAGTATAGCAGTCGGTTGACATCCTATATTCATTTCACTTTAAAATGGTATCTGCGTTGTCCGGCGACATCACGGAGTAGCGTGCAGCCGTCGGGCGATGCAGGTACTATTTTAAAGTGGAACTACTCATAGTATGATAATTTCTTCCGTATCGTTAAAATATTTTTATCCCTTTCGCGCCTGTAGGCCACCGAGTCCATCAACTTTTTCACCATAAAAACCCCAAGCCCTCCAACCTCCCGTTCATCCACGCCTAAAGTAATATCCGGCGTTTTCGCTTCCAGCGGGTTGTATGGTTTTCCGCTGTCTTCAAACTCAATAACAAGCTCTCCCCCACCCCCCGCCACGACACGTACCGTCACCCCGCCGGTCTCCGGCCTATAGGCATAATATGCTATATTGACAAATATTTCCTCCACGGCAATAGCGATCTGATGCCGTTCCTCGATTGTACAATCCACATTTTCCAGTTTTTTCGCAACAAAGTCAAGAACGGCGTCAAGATTTTCCGTCTTTGCGTCTCTGTTCAATTCTTCCATTATATTTTTTATCCTTTCCTATATAATATACTATATTACATCTTGTGCGGCGCTATTAATCCTCCGGTTATTGAGGCGCCGATTATTGAAGTACCAATTAAATATTGCGTTGCGCCGTCCGACGACGTCGCTGTCTAAATGCAGCCGTCGGGTAATGTGGCGTGATATTTAGCGGAAGGAGCTGTCATGCAATTCGTGAAAATGGATGCCCTCGGCAACGATTTTTTGATAATCGAATGCGCCGATGTCGCACAATCAGACGCGATTAAGGCCCGTGCGCAGAATTTTTGCGACAGGCGCCGCTGGATCGGGGCCGACGGAGTTATCTGCATAATGCCGATTGAGGGCGGTGGGGTCGACTACCGAATGCGGATTTTTAACGCCGATGGCAGCGAGGCGGAGATGTGCGGCAACGGCGTGCGGTGCGTCGGGGAGTATCTCCGCATCACCGACCGGCTCGGCGACGGCTTCGCCATCGATACGCTCGCGGGGCTGATTGAGGTCGGCTTTACCGGCGCAAGCAACGGCGAGGGGCACTATCGGGTAAACATGGGGCGGCCGCGGTTTTCACCGGACGAGATACCTGTCGTCCCGGTGGATGTCGCCGACAAGGATTTCATCATGAAGGAAATTACCGCGCTCGGCAGGACTTTCAAGGTGACGGCGGTGTCTATGGGCAACCCGCACGCGGTGGTCTATGTAGATGAATTGAGCGACGAGCTGGTTTTGACCTACGGCCCGGCCATTCAGAAGAGTACGTTTTTTCCAAAAAGCGTTAATGTCGAGTTTGTCAAGGTACTATCCTCGGATGAAATCAGGATGCGCGTTTATGAGCGCGGATGCGGCGAGACACTCGCCTGCGGCACCGGGGCATGCGCGGCGGTAGTCTCGGGAATCGAGAACGGCATGAACGGAAACAATGTCGCAGTACACCTGCCGGGCGGCGATTTGCGGATAGAGTGGAACGGCAACCGCGCGCATCCGGTCTACATGAGCGGCCCGGCGCGGGCAGTGTATGAGGGAACGATTTTGTGATTGCGACAAATATATTTATTTCACTTTAAACCCGGATTGTCCATTAACAGTTAAATCTTGTTTAAAACCATTTTTTTAAAAAGGTCCACCTAACCGCCTGACGCCGCTCCGTGAAGTTATTAACCCGGCGGCAATTGACCTCAACGTTAAAATCGAAGCCTTTAAAGTCTTTAAAATCAAAACCTTTAAAATCAAATTCTTTTTTGGTGACAGGGGCTCAAAGTTCCCTCTCTCAATCATAATGCAGGGTGTACACTGTACACCCTCACTTACTTCGAGCATAGTCTATCTCCCGTAACGCC
>JAITUP010000092.1 GCA_031286265.1 Chitinispirillales bacterium
TAGGTTTTAGAATGGGGGCGTTACGGGAGATAGACTATGCTCGAAGTGAGTGAGGGTGTACAGTGTACACCCTGCACTATGATTGAGAGAGGGAACTTTGAGCCCCTGTCACCAAAAAAAGAATTTGACTTTAAAGGTTTTGATTCTAACGTTGAGATCAATTGCCGCCGGGTTAATATATACAACATGGCGTATGAGTATCTTGTGAAAGTTTTGGAGGTATTATGAAAAAAACAAGTATCAAGCGTAAGATGTTGTTTCTTCTGTTGGGCATGTCGTTTGTGCTGCTCGTCGCTTTTGGCGCTATCACGCTTAGAGGTGTGTTTAGCATACGGGAGCAGGTACAGCAATCGAGCGCTCGGCTTGGTGAGTTTGCCATAAGGAATAGCAGTCTTTTTTTAGAACAGGAAGCGCACGAAAAGTTGATGGCCAGGGCCAAAAGCAGGTCTATGGTTATTGACGAACGGCTAATGGCCATAGAAAACGATGTGATTTATTTTGCGAATTACGCCGCCGCAATCTACAAAAAAGCCGGCGTTCTCTCTCCGATGCCCGTTGCGTATTCATCGTCGAACAATCGCGGGCAGCTTGCGTTGCAGCTCAAAAGCGCAAACGGCAAGGCCGATTATCAGCGCATTAGAAGAGAAGCGTATCTGCTTGGCAACATAGCGACGGCGTATGAGAGCAATAAGGACGATATGAATGTGATGGTCGTCGCTCTTTTTTTGGGAACGGAGTCGGGTTTCGCGATAACCTATGACCGATTCTCCGACGATGAGCAACAGGTGTTTGACCCGCGCGCCAGGCCGTGGTATGTGGGCGCCAAGACACTCGGCGATACCTACTGGACGGCGCCCTATGTCGACATGGCGAGCGATCAGCTCGTGATTACCTGCGCGCGCCCGTTTTACGGGGCGAACGGTGAGTTTATGGGAGTTATGGGAATTGATGTGACTGTGGCGGATTTGTACGATGAAATTGTTAATATCGACGTAGGCAAACACGGCTATGCCTTTATTGTGGATTCCAAAAAAAAGTTGATATCGGCAGGTGGAATCGGTATAGGCGATAGTGACGCTTATGAAACAATGAAAGCGAAGTGGGACAACAACCCGGAGTACGCGGAGTTGGTAAAGAGAATGGTTGCGGGGGAATCCGGGTTCAAGAGGATTAGTATGCTTACCGGCGACAAATTTATAGCCTATTTGCAAATTCCCACGACGAGTTGGAGTTTGGCGATAGTGCAGCCGGTTTCGGAGATAATGGGGCTGGTCGCGGAAAACAGCGAGGCCATCGAAAAAATGACGGACGAAACGCTTGGCGTTATACGTTCCATGGTCAGGAACATGCTGATAAATTTCCTGTTTGTGCTTATTCTCGCGGCGCTTGCCACTGCCTATTTTTCCAACAGGATGTCGAATAAAATCATCAAGCCCGTCATTATTCTCGAGAAATGTTTTGAACGCATTGCCGATGGCGAATTGGACACGAGGGTCGAGCTTAAAACCGGCGACGAAATCGAGCGGCTCGGCATTAGCGTCAACACTATGGCGCAGGAGCTTAAGGAATATATAGGCAATCTGCAAACCATTACCGCCGAAAAGGAGCGTATCGGCGCGGAGCTTGATGTCGCCACAAAAATACAGGCGAGCATGTTGCCCTGCACCTTCCCGCCGTTCCCCGAATACGGTGAATTTGACATCTATGCCGTCATGCTGCCCGCAAGAGAAGTAGGCGGCGATTTTTATGATTTCTTTTTTCTTGACGACAATACGCTCGCCGTGGTAATGGCCGATGTTTCCGGCAAGGGCGTCCCTGCCGCGTTGTTTATGGTCATCGCGAAAACACTTATCAAAAACACCGCGCTGTCCGGTAAACAGCCGGGAGAGGTTTTTGAAACTGTCAACAACATGCTTTGCGAAGGCAACGAAAACGGAATGTTCGTCACGGCTTTTATGGGCTATCTTAATATTGAAAACGGAGTTTTTACATACGTAAACGCCGGGCACACACCGCCGATTCTGCGTTCGAACGAACAGTGCGATTTTCTCAAAATCAAGCCGGGATTTGTGCTGGCCGGCATAGAAGACATGTCCTACAAGCAAGGCGAAATCTCTTTGCAAAAGGGGGATGAGCTATTCCTCTACACCGACGGCGTAACAGAGGCAATGAATAACGAATTGGCGTTATTTGGCGAGACCCGCCTTATTGAGGCCATAGGAAAAAATCATGACCTGCCGCTCAAGGAATTCACGGCGTCAATTAAGCATAATATTGATGAATTCACCAAAGGCGCGGAGCAAGCGGACGACATCACGATGCTTGTGCTGCGCTATACACCACCCGCTTGAATAATAATTTTAACCCAAATTTTCCATTAGGATTAGGATCTTTAAAAACCTTTTTTTAAAAAGCATCCTAATGGAAAATTCGGGTTAAAATGAAAACTATCTGGCATCCTACAGTTGCCACCTTTCGCTAACATCGCTTTGCATCAGCGGTATGCCTCTTCCGATATCCAGCACTCTGACCTGCAGGCGGCGCATGGCGCCGGTTCCGGTTATGCCGATAACGATGATCGTGTTTGCCCCCGCGGCGTTGCCAATGCCTACGATATCGCTGTCACTCACAGCGCCGGACATGTGCAATTTTTGTTCCGCTAAAATCAACGCGGCGTTTTGTTGGTTCCGGTCAACGACGCCTATTCCTTTCCGAATGAGATCGGCGTTTATGTTATCAACAACGGCTTCTACCCTAATATCGTCCGGTGAATTGTTATAGACCCACACTAACGCCTCATCTGGAAGAATTTTTCGTATTTCCTCGCTTGCAAAAGCGGCGACCCTTTCTGTCTGCCCCAAGGCATCGCTATATTCACTGGCAAGCGTCGCCTGATCTTGCAGAATCCTGTTCAATCGGGAAAG
The DNA here is from genome assembly GCA_031286265.1 of Chitinispirillales bacterium. Taxonomy (GTDB): domain Bacteria; phylum Fibrobacterota; class Chitinivibrionia; order Chitinivibrionales; family Chitinispirillaceae; genus GUT77. The sequence goes on from JAITUP010000092.1 coordinate 2,925, forward strand.
CACTTCTCGCGCTTTGGGATTTCCCGTATCATCAAAAACCTGCCGCATAAAATCCGCGGCAACCTGAACATCACCGAATGCTTCATGGAGAATAGACGCGTTCTCCGCCGCGGCGAGGCTTTTATGCCGCTCATAAATCCCAAGATAGGCTTGGAGGGCTATCCTGTGATTTCCCGATCTCACTTGGGCAAGCGCATCTCTCATTTCCGTTCGTAGCGCCCGATTTTTAGAATTGTCCACCGCAAATCTGCGAGTTTCGACAACGGTATGGGGGGCGAGATCCTGGCCGATAGTTCTAAGCAGCCTATCAACGGCAGGCCTTAAAAGCGCCGTTCCGGATTGAGAAGGAGTTTGATTCCGGCTCACAACGCTATTAGTGCCTCTCTTGTAAACCGGCCCGATAAGGCTTGCGTCTCGAGCCCGCGTAAGAGAATAATTAAACTCAATCTCCACTTCACGTATATGATCGGTAAAATATACGGTTTGATCGTCTCTGGTTTTGTATGACCCTTCTTGGGTACGGTCTGTTATATCAATCCGTGTTATCCGCCCGACAAGTAAGGCGTCCACATGATTTTCGATGGTTTGGCTGTTTCTCTGAAGGCGGTCTATTTCCGACGGGTCTACCAGAGTAAAGTGTTCCGTTTCCCTGATTCTACGGGTTGCGGTTGTGGCAATATATGTGGCCATGTCTCTATATGTGTGGTTATTGTGATCGATTTCAAAAGGCATCACAGCGATGCGCCTGATACCGGCAGTATTTAAATTTGGCGGGCGTTCTACCTCTAACTTAATCGAAGTCGCGCAACCTGTGAAAATTAAAACTTGCAACATTGGTAAGATTTTTACGATTCCGCGCCATTTGATTCGCGTTTTCATGCTACATCCTCCTCGGACTACACCATTTTTGGATAACTTTTTCTGATATATTCATTCCACTTCAAAATTGCATCTGCGTTGTCCGGCGGCATCACGGAGTAACGTGCAGTCGTTGGGCGGTGCAGGTGCTATTTAAGAGTGAAACTACTATAAAATAATAAAAGGCATCATTGCCGTTTCATAATTGACCTCAACGTTAAAATCAAAATCTTTAAAGTCTTTAAAATCAAATTCTTTTTTGGTGACAGGGGCTCAAAGTTCCCTCTTTCAATCAAACAGCAGGGTGTACACTGTACACCCTCACTCACTTTGAGCATAGTTTATCTCCCGTAACGCCCCCATGTTAAAACCGAATACGCTAAAACCCATACCCTTAAAACCCTACGGGCGGGTGTAATGCTAAAGTCAAAACAAGTCGATGGTGTGGTTTTGTTTTTGATTTTAGGATTTTTACCCCGATAGTATACCCACATGTCCCCCGTAAGCGGTCGCCGCTTATGGGGGACCGCAGGGGGCCTTATGTATCGGGGCGTTACGGGGCAGAGCCCCGTCCCCAAAAGATTTTAAAAAGCTTTTAAAGATTTTGATTTTGACTTTAATTTTGATGTTCCAATCCAATAGATCGCCTCGCTTCGCTCGCGATGACGGGCTTTTGGCATACTTTATACTAAAACATCAGCCTAATGGACAATCTGGGATAAATCTGGTTTAAAACCTTTTTTTTAAAAAGATTTTTTAAAAGCATCCTAATCCTAACGGAAAATTTGGGTTAAAGACGGTTGGAAGCCAAAAAGAACGGGCTATGGGATGATAGTGAAAAACATAAAAAACTTGCGTTTTGATAAATATTTTATTTTTTCTCCATATCACCCGTCACAATCATATATATTGGAAATGTTTGATCTCTCCCCAAACACAATTAACAAACAGGAGGTATAACCCATCATCAAAAAGGGAGGCTACTATGAGCCGCAGAACGAAACGTCGTTCTCTCTCTCGCGTTGTAATTCTCGTCGTACTGTTGTTTCTCGTTGTATCATTCGCGTTGTTTTTTTATATTCGTAGCACTAAAGCCGGTCAAAACGGCGCTGGCGCCGCTCGCGGCGGACTTGTTGTTGATGGCAGGCCGACTGGAGAGCCGCCGCTGCCCGATACCATTAGCGTGGCGTTTTATAATGTCGAAAACCTGTTTGATTTCGTCCTCGATGGGACGGAATATGATGAGTACAAACCCGGATGGTTTGGGTGGACCGAGGAGGTTCAGAGGAAGAAGCTCGACAATGTAGCGCAGGTCGTCGCGGCGGTGGGGGCCGATATTATCGGGCTTGCCGAGGTTGAGAATATGAACGTTCTCAGAGAATTGCAGGCGCATTTAGACGGGATGGGCGTCGTGTATCCATACGCTGCCGTGGGCGAGACGCCGCGGTCGGCAGTTCTCACCGCGCTCCTGTCCAAGTTCCCAATCAGGGAAACGCGCAGCACTCCCGTGCCTATCGAAATCCGGACGCGCAACATTCTCGAAGCGCGGATTGAAAGAGGCGGCGACGAGTTGACGGTGTTCGTCAATCACTGGGCGTCTAAACGGAACCCCGAGTCGACCCGACTTGCGGCGGCGAAGGCGCTCAGAGCGCGTATTGATAGCCTGCCACGTGGAACAGACTACGTCATCCTCGGCGACTTCAACTCGAACTACAACGAGTTCGCGACGTTTCATACCGCCGGTTTTAACGACACGGAGGGACGCACGGGGATTAACCATGTCCTCAAGACGATAGTCTATAATCCCGACCGCCCGTATCTGCCGCCGCGCTTCGTTTGTAAGAACGAGTTGGCGACGACCTGTACCGATTGTCACTACAACCTGTGGCGCGAGCTTGATGAGGATAAAAGGATGAGCTACATTTTCAGGGGTGCGATGAATACGCTTGATCACATCCTTGTGCCTTCGTCGCTTTTTGACGGCAAGGGTTTTTCGTATTTGAGCGGGTCATTTGAGGTGTTTACGTGGGACGGCAGGCTCATGCGGGACGGCGTGCCATATCGCTGGCAGATGAGATTTAGGGGCAAAGAGCAGTATCATATTGGGACGGGATATTCGGATCACCTGCCGATTAGGGCTAAGTTAGTTAGGGCATCGGTGTTGGCGGGCGGTGCGGATGAATGCGACGAGCCGGAGTCCGTGAATTGCGATAACCGTTTATCGATAGACTTTTTTGATAATTGTGATGTTGTTGATACCAGCAAGCGCAAGGGTGATTTCGCGGTGACGGTTGACGGATGGGTATCCGGCGACAGCAGGTTTACGGTGGCGCGTGATTCGACGTTTGCAAAAATCGGAACCCACAGCCTGCGTATTCGCGGCCAGCATTCGGAGAACCGTACCGCGGCAAGGGTGAGGCTGCAATCGCATGGCGCTCCCAATTTTTTAACGATGTCCATACGTGGGTCAGGGAATTTATCAATACGCCTGCGGCGTCCTGATGGCAGGTGGGAATACTACAACGCTCCTGATTTCCAGCAGTCAAAAAGCGTAAGATATCGCCCTTGGAGAGCCAATTCATGGATAGATCTGAGATTCCCACTACCGCCGGCGCCGTCATCAGACAAGACCGATGTAGAATTAGAGCTACGCGCCGGTAAAGATGAATCGTTTTTGGTATGGATTGACCGTGTGCGGTTGGAATAGTTTTTGGGACATTTTTTTAATCTTTTTTGGGGGCGGGGATATTCCCCGTTCCTGAAAAAAAATTAAAGATTTTGACTTTAAGGTTGCATTTCTCCAAAAAATAACGTATAATATTATTAGGGGTATTGGGCACAATCGGAAAAACGCTCAAATTTACCCGTTGAGATATCGACTAAATTAACCTGAGATTGACCGGGGAAAACCATGTCCGTCATATCTGCCATGTCTGCTATAGAAGACCTCGCAATGCGCGTAGGACGCTATATTCCGCACAGTGCGGGCATGGGCGGGTCGTATCTTAGCGGCAGTTTCCGCATTGACCCCGGCCGCGTGGCCTCGCCGCCTTTCCCGGGTGTGCGGGAACCGGTGGACACCTACGTTCCGTCTATTCCCGAACTGAGTATACACACCGAGCCCGCGCCCGCGTCCGCACCCGTACAAAGCGAACCGGCGACGGTTAGCGGAGCGGCGGAAGAGGAAAACAGCGATGGGGGCTCAAACGGCGTCAATCCGGAATATACTCCCGATGAACTGCGCATCATAAGCGACCTGCAGGCCCGCGACCGCGACGTTCGCGCCCATGAACAGGCGCACATTTCGGCAGGCGGAGCCTATATCCGCGGCGGGGCGTCGTATCAGTATGAGCGCGGCCCAGACAACCAGCGATACGCGGTGGGCGGCGAAGTGAACATAGACTCGTCGCCGGTTAGAGACAATCCCGAAGCGACTATCGCGAAGATGCAGGTGGTCCGTTCGGCGGCGTTAGCGCCCGCGGATCCGTCTGCGCAAGACAGGGCGGTAGCCGCGGCGGCCTCACGCGCAGAGGCTGTGGCGCATGTGGAATTGAGGGAACGGCAGGCAGCCGAGGCACAGGAAAGAAACGGTGAGGCGCGGCAAACCCAGCCATGGGCCAACGCGATATCCGCCTATACGGCCCCATACAACGAACAAGTATCGCAACAGATAATCAACTTGGCGGGTTAGAGAAAGCTGCCTATAGAGTCTATCAGCACCAAGACCTCGTCATACTCTCCAATCAGTACGTTTTGCAAGATGCTTTCGATTTTGTCGCCAATCTCCGACGCGTGTTCGTAGGGGCGCAATTCTTTTGCGGCAGTGTTAATCGCGGCTGGGCAAAACTCGTCAATCGCCGAGATAAGGCTGTTCAATGCGGCTTTTAGGGCCTCGCTGTCCGTGCCTCCGCTTTGATTCCATCTTTCCCTTTCCATCGCTAAAAATTCATCTATACCTTTTAACTGTACTTCCAAATCGGTTAGCAACCGCGGGGTGTGCGCATCGATAAATGCTCTGTCTTTTTTGTTTCCCGCCTCCTCAAGGGCTTTGGCCGCGCCCGACAAATCCATGGCTCCGATGTTTGCCGCCGCGCCTTTCAGCGCATGAACATGGATGGTGTAAAGATGTAGATTATCCGTTTTCAGGCACTGTCCTATTTCATCGATCTTCCTCGTGCCGTCTTTGTAGAATATGGTTAGCGTACGCAAATAATTTTCAATCGATCCGGCCATTCTGCTCAAACCGAGCGCCGTATCAATACCGTCTATGTTGATATGTTCTTTCGAATCGGCGCTAACGGCGCTTTCCGCGGAACTCGACAGTTTTTCTTTGGGTATCCACTTCACAACCACGGCATCAAGGGTATCGGGGTCGATTGGTTTGGGGAGGAAGCCGTTAAAACCGTTTTGCAGAAATTTCTCCTCCAAATCGTATGCGCCGGAGAGCGCGATGATTGGGACATGAGAATTGTGCCCGCCCGATTCCCGTATCAGTTTCACCGCCTCTATGCCGTCCATTTCGGGCATCATGTGATCCATGAATATCAGGTCGTATCGGCTAGTCTTCACCGCTTCAACCGCCTCTATGCCGCTTTCGCGCATATCGACCTGTACGCCGTAAGGCGACAACATAAATGAGGTCAGTTCCAAATTGATTTGCATATCGTCAACAACAAGCACTTTCGCGCCGTTTGCGTTTTCGGCCGGATTATTCATGAATGACCCCCTGATTCCACTCCGTGTGAGTTTACATTAAGTTGCGTAGTATCTGTTTTTTGAGGTTCAACCAAATGTGCCCCGATACGCTTTAGCAGAACAGACGCGGATGGCGTAGGTTTGGTTATGTAGTCTACCGCTCCGAGCGACAGCCCCTCAAGTTCGTTAAAGTCGCCGGTTCGCGCCGTCAAAAATATGACCGGAATATCGGCGGTTTCTTTTTTGGCCTTGAGCGCTTTGATTGTGTCATACCCGTTCATCCCAGGCATTTCGATATCGAGCAGAATCATGTCCGGGATTCTTTTTTCGAGCGTCTTGATAAGCCGCTCGCCGGAATTTAGCGTGAGTACGTCATAATGCCCTTCGAGCATCCCCCGCACAGCCATGAGGTTCGTCGGATCGTCGTCCACAAGGAATATAATTTTTCGGTTCATAATCTATATGGGTTCTCGGCTATTGTACACCACGTGACAGGCATAATATAATATTATTGGCATTTGAGAGTATTGAAGTTTTTAAAAAAAGTCAAAATCAGAGTTTTTATAAAAAACGGCGGTACAGTCGTACCGCCGTCCTATCCTGCCTTTAATTTTCAGTTCTCTAAGACTATTCGTATTCCCTCAACACATCCGGGTTCAGCACCTTCAACTCGACGCGGCGGTTGGCTTCGCGACCGGCGGCGGTGCTATTATCCGCCTTAGGTACCGTTGGGCCGTAGCCTCTCGCCGTTAGCATCTGCGCCAACCCAGGCTCCACGCTAATCAAAAACTGCATGACCGAATTTGCACGTTGCTGGCTGAGGTTCATGTTCGTCTGCATGCTGCCGGTGTTATCCGTGTGCCCGCCAATCTCTATGCGTAGCTTAGGATACTTGATGAGCATCCTCGCAATCGTCGTCAGGTACGGGCGCAGGTTTATGTGTATGTCGGATCGGCCGGTCTCGAAATACATCGCCTCAAGTTCGAGCATACCGGTGGTAAGCATACGCTGCTCGGCCTCCGTTCGCCTCGACCGCTCTTCGGCAAGTCTTGCCTCAGCTTCTGCCAACGCTATGGAGTCCGCAATCCGCTGTTGTTCTCTTTCCGCGAGTAGCTCCGCCTCTCTTTGCGCGGCTGCTCCCGCTAACTCCGCCTCCCTCTGGGCGGCGGCGGCGGCCAACTCCGCCTCTCTCTGGGCGGCGGCTTCAGCCAACTCCGCTTCCCTTTGCGCGGCCAGCTCGGCTTGTGCTATGGAGTCCATTCTTGCACGCGCCATCATGTCGCCCATCTCGGAGGCCAGTGAATCGGCCACAAACTGAGCGCGGAGCGAGTCGGCCCTTGCGCGCATGGCCATTTCTTCGGCTAAGCGTAGCGAATCCGCGTGGGCCTGACGGGCAATGCTATCTCTCTGGGCGGCGGTAGACGCGACCTGACGCCTGAGACGCGCTCTTTCCGCAGCATCTTGACGGGCCTGACGTTCCATTTCCGCACGTTTTGAAGCGAGGAAATCAAGCGAAAGCACAAAATCCGTGAAGATACGCCAGCTCTCAAGCGGTTTTGTTTCACCGGCATCGTATCCCCACGGATTGGCGATATCAGCGCCAAGAATCCATGCATAACCGACAAGCCCCTCATTGTAGTATTGGCTCCTGAGCGTAATTGACGGCGTGAACCAAAGAGGGTCTTTGAGGCTTATGCTGTTGAGTTGCGTCCGTAAATTCACCTCGCCGCCGATAGTTAAAAACTCAAACGGGTCTATCTGCAACCCGCCAGCCAAAAGAAGCAACCATTCATACGTCATAACCGGGGTACCAACGAATGCCTGATTAAAGTGCAACTTCGCCGCGCGTCTCATGTTTCCGGTGGTGAGCGTTTGGGAAAGTTTGAAAGTGACGTCGAGGTGGTCCCTCCGCCGGGCTCCGAAATAGTCATAGCCCGCGTAGCTCAGCAACGCGTCGTGCAGGTCTCTGTTCTCACCCTCTTCCGCTTCGTCGGTAAGATTAGTATTCCGTCCCCTTGTGTAGTGCCTGTTGGCCGTTAGCATGTTGCTCTGTTCGTCGAACCCGTAGGTCAACGTTATCTGCGGCGCGATTTGGAGCGCCGATAACGCCGGAAGGATTGAAAACTGGATACCTCCCGTAACTTGGTGTCCTACCGCGCCAAATGGATTGTCAATACCGGCAACCTGATACCAAGGGAAGATGGCGAACATGTCGACATTATCGTTTAGGCCCCAAGCGAGCACGGCGCGGCCCATGTTGACGCCGGCTCCCACGTCCGGCGACTCTATCTGCTGCTTCTGACTAAAATACGAGTACAGAAACGCAAGGTTCAACCGCCCCATGCCCAAAGGCTCCGCGGAAGTCGTCTGTGTCAGCCCGCGTATGCCCCAATATGAGGTAGGCTGGACCGTATTGAGCCGAGGCGCCCCTGCCGCCGGCCTTTCGTCAAAATAATCCGCGTCCATAGCCTGCGCAAACGCGCCGGCGGCAAAAAACGCGGAACCCACAAGAAAAGATACGAGAAATGTTTTAAGACGCACAACTACCTCCATCATCAAAAATTATTGAAAGTCGTAGCGAATCGGTACGCAACGACGGTACGGTACATTACGGTTATAATTAATATAATGCAGGGATTGTTTAAAATGCAAATAAAAAACGGATATTTTTCAGACGCGCCGGCTTACTGAGGAATCACCTCGCGCGCTGTTATCAGAGAATAGACCCTGTAAACGTTATTTTTGGCGTTGTAACGCGTGATGCTCTTATGCACGGTAGAACCCCGTATAACCACCGACGAGGTCTGCCCGGCGACTGATCTCGCAAGCTCGGTCCGCGCGTTATCCGCCGCGATGTTACGCGCGATCATCTCGCTTGTTGACTCACCCGTGCCTATAGCGCTGAGAATACCCTCGCGATCTAGGCCGCTTTTTATCTCTTCAAGTTCGGAAAGAGGCGTGGCGGAGGTCTTCGGTTTTGTTTGCTGCGACGATTGCGCCTGCGTTTTCCGAGTGTCTTTTTTCTCGTTGCCGCCGAAGACTAATAAAGTCAGTACGGCTACAACTGGGATTGCGATGAACAGCGTTTTTTTGAGATTCATGTTATTAACCCGGCGGTAATTGATTTCAACGTTAAAATCAACTTCAAAACATTAAAGTCAAAATCTTTTAAACCTTTTGGTGACAGGGGCTCAAAGTTCCCTCTCTCAATCATAGTGCAGGGTGTACACTGTACACCCTCACTCACTTCGAGCATAGTCTATCTCCCGTAACGCCCCCATTCTAAAACCTAAT
>JAITUP010000102.1 GCA_031286265.1 Chitinispirillales bacterium
GGCGTGTGTCAGCGCCGTCTACTCGTGTGTCCTAAAAATTTTAATTTGGAGTATACGATGTATGTCAGCGCCGTCTTTTTAAACTCACAAAAATCAAGCTATAAGCATAACATAATATCTAAAATCCGCAGTTGACCGTAAATCGCACATTTAATTCGGAATGCGGAATGCGGAATGCGGAATTAACGTCAAAATCCGCTCAGCTACGGAATTTAGGTTAAATGCCTTGAACATATCGTATGCTCGTGATTAAAAAGGTTGATATATCTTTGAATAGATTGTATCATTATAGTTATAGGGGGGGCCGTGTTATATCGGCTATCGTATAGAATAACTTTAAGCAAGGAAAACATTCGGGCGCGTGGCTCAGTTGGTTAGAGCGCCGCGTTCACATCGCGGAGACCGCTGGTTCGAGTCCAGCTGCGCCCAAGGAGAGTGATTTGCTTTTTTCCGGGTTCTTAGTATGGATTCTTTAAGAGTGATAAACTTTATGCGGTTGAATATCGCAGTCGTTGCGGTTGTTGCGTTTCTCGCCGTTCTCACCGTGCCCGGCGCCGCGTCTGCCGAGCCTGCAGGTTGCCTCACGTTTGAATCTCCGGCTGCCGGGACACTTTTTACATCGCCTACCTGCACGCTGGCTATTGATGTCAAGTGTGCGAATGTTGTGCGGGTTGATCTGCAGGCGAGCTACGTGCTTGCGGACGGCGACAGCGCGACGACGACGCATCTGGTATCGCTTTCGCGCCCGCCATACAAATATCTCTGGAACATCAGCCAGCTTCCCAACCAACTGTTCACCGGGATAAGCGTAACGGCTACGGCTACCATATCGGGCGGCAATGAATCGCACTCCACGACCCAAAGAGGGATTTTCTTTGCTCATAATCCGATTGAGCGCAGGAAAATTTCGGTCCCCTTTGCGCTAAGCGGCGCAAAATTGAACCACGACGACGCTTCCGCGCGGGCGTTTGACATGCATGACCCTCAAGTATCCGCCCGCAGCCTTATCGTGTGGAACGACGGGGAGCTGATTATTGATGTAAACGTGAGGGACCCGCGTTTCTACAGCAACAGGTCCGGCGGGGACATGGCCGAAATTGGGCTTGAAGCGCTTATTGATCCGGAACGCGGCAAATCTCCGTATCCGGACAGCGGCGTACTGCACTTCGTCGTGCCGCTTTCGGGTACCCCATACAGAATCGTCTATCGCGCCGAAACCGACAGCGAGGGCTGGAAGCTGGTTCAGCAAACCATGCCGGTTGACTACGCACACAATGTCGGAATGGGAGTATTCAGAGGATATAGCGTGAGATTTGCCATTCCGAGAGAAGCGTTTGGAAGAGCGATTCCAGACACCGTTAGCGCCAATTTAGCGTTACGGATATTCGGCGACGACAATCAAATTAGGAAAATACCGCTTCACGGCGGGAGCGATTCCGAACTCTACAGCCCTCTCACGTGGCCATACTACTACAGGCTTCCCAAGCCGCTCCTGATGAACGCCGCGCTTCAGTGGACGTTGTTTCCGATTTTAGGTTTTCTGACGGTGTTGCTTGCCTACATCGCCATTTTGAGACTGCGCGTGGGAACCCAATTTTTGTCAAATTTCGAACGCTCGGAAGAGGAAGAAAGAAAGTTTAACCAAATCAGCGCCGCCTTGGGGAACGAACTTGTAAAGAGAGGCCTGAAAATCGACGACATCGCAAACAGGAACGGCCTAACCCCGCAGGCGCTCAACAATCTGATAAAACGTTGCACCGGCTTCAGCTTCGTCAATTATCTGCAATTCTGCAGAACGGAAACCGCAAAGAGGCTCCTGCGCTCCTCGCGCCACAGCGAAAAATCAATAGCCGACCAATGCGGATTCGCAAACGCGATAGAGATGGAGCAATGTTTCCTAAAATTTCACCGCATGACACCATATAAATATCGGTTGAAGCAGTAAAAGCGATTGCTTGTTACATTCGCCGAATGTCATCAACGGTCAGACCGGTGATTTTGGCTATAGTGTTCGCATCAAGCCCCTCGGCTTTCATGGCTTTGGCATTTTTTCTCCGTTCTTCCTCAATACCTTTTTCCCAGCCCTCTTGCCTCGCCTCCTCCTCCCAGCCGTAATCCGCGATCATTTTTTTGAGCCTCTTTCTAAGTACCGGATGCATAGTGTTTATAGTGCCCACATCGCCCTCCTCCCAATTAATGTTATTTGCCAACCATAACAAACGCGCGACCTCTCTTAAATGAGAGTTCGCAGTATCTTCAATTTTTTCCAATATCTCTACGCCATACTCCAGCGTCCAATCGTCCCTAACCGCTTTTATCCATTCTGCGTCTTCAGCAGAGAGTTCGCTGCTCACCACCAATTGCATGGCCGGGATACGGGCTACCGTGGATCGCCCCTCTGTATCAATATAATAAATTCCCTGGGATTCTGACGCGATTATTTTATATTTTCTCTCTTTTTGCAGTACTCTAATCAATTTTTCCGGCCGCCTGACAGTGACAAACGTTATTGTGCTTTCATCAAACATTGCCGATTTTTGAGACAAGTAAGCATAAAAATAGCTCAAAACCCGGTCAAACGCCCTTATATTCAGGGTATCCTTGGGGCCTTTGAATTCGACAATGTTGTGTTTTTTGAAAAACTTCATCACCGTATTTTCTATCACAACATCCTCTAACAAATTGATAACGACGATGTCAATCCTCATTGGTTTTTTGTACAGTTCGTATTCGGTGAAAATATCGACCTTGTAGCCACGTAGCAACATCGTCAATACTTTAGTGAAAATATCGGTCCATAAGCTACGCGGCCTAGGTAACTCTGCCTTTTTGGAGACATCAAATTTTGTGGATGTCTTATGCTTTATAAATGTTGTTTTTGCCATATTTTATGCCTCTAAAAAAAATGCTACTTCAAAAATCAACACAATTTATTTCTTACTGCATCGGTCAACACAAAAATCTAATCAAAATTGCGGATTTTAGATTCAATAATGCCAATAATACCCATTGCTCGTAAACGTGAGCGTGTTGTCTATAAATGTGTACATTAAACGCATTCCCTGATACGCCAACGCGTCGATCATTGCTGCTGATGGGTGCCCGTATACATTTTGGCGGGCGCAGGAGATGACCGCGATTTCCGGCGATGCGTATGCGAAAAAGAGTGAATTGACCGATCCGGCGCTGCCATGATGCGGTACAGATAGAATTTGTGCGCGCAGACCGTGTTCGCTTTGAACCGCGATCTTTGCCATCGCAACCGAATCGATATCCGAGGTGATGAGCGCGCGGCTGTGGCCGTGACGTACCGAAAATACGAGACTGTAGTGATTTCTTTCCCGTCCGTCAAGCGGCAGTTCCGGATTGATATTTGCGGGCGGCCACAGGCAGATAATATCCGTGCCGCTAAAAATTTTCAGCGTATCGCCGCCGGTGACAAATTGAAATCTTATTCGTTCGCGCCAGTAAGTCGATGATGCCGCCCTGATCTTGGCTGTATCTTCATATGGCGATACCGCTATCATCCCGTTCCAGTTGATATGCGCGTCAAAGCGTTCCAAGCCGCCGTAGTGATCAAGGTCGGAATGTGAGATTGCTATCAATTCGATACGCGGATTGCCGAGACTGTTGTATGCCGCGCGCCACGCCGCGTATTGCCCCGGCGGCCCTACATCCCAAACCACCGCGCGCGCACCGGCCACGCCAAATTGCGCAAGGCCTTGAGCGACATCGGCGACGACAAACATAAATCGACCGCCTTCGCCTTCATTTACGGGATTACCGCAGTTGATATTGATCAATTGACAAACGAGAATCATCGCTATCAACAAAAAATTATGGAGACGACGACTGCCTTTAAGCATTACAATATCGATAAAGCAATCTTTATTCGCTTCGGGCGCGGGCTTTTTTGCATCATTTTCTGCCGATTGTTCATCATCTGCAGTAAACGTCGTCTCGCTATTAAAAACTGTAGCTTGACGATCCTCTGATATAAACATTATCATTCCTTTCCACGCCAACAGGTATCTCGACGGTAATCCCTGTCCACGTTTTTCTATAAAGATGAAGTTCTGTTTTAACCCCGAACCAATACTCGTGATCCGTCACATACCGACCTCTGGCAAACGGCGCGATTACCGCGTTTGGTAAGCCGGTATAGATCAATTCAAACGTATATGTATTTCTTGAATTTTCATAATATCCATAGGCGCTCTGCCCTGTGGCGCGTATTTCTACAGGGTATCCGGTTTGCAAATTTACCGATGCTCTCGACACATACAAAACCGAATCCGGCTCCGCGGTAAATATCCTCGCCGAGTGTCTAAGCGCGATGTCGGCCGATTTGACACGCGCCCTGATATCGGCGCGGCCGTATACTCTCCTTATCATACCCTGATGTTCGGTAAAATCGACTTCCGGCGTTAGCCTGACCACACTTATCGATGGAATTGACAGCGGGACAGACATCCTCAAACGATGCTTTTGTATCGATGGCGACAGCGAAGACTCTTTTTCTCCAACTTCCGAAAGCAATCGTCTTTTCACGCTACTCATCGGCGCGTTGAAATCGCTTGGGTAGCTTATGAAATGGTATTCGGCGGAAGATTCTCTTATGCGATAACTGACGCGGGCCGATAACGCGGGGGCGATGCTTTCCTGGCCAAGCGGTAATCCGGTTTCGACGACTGTTCGCCATGCCCTCTCTCTGTATTCGCCATAGAGATGCGCGGTATAGAGATAATCTTCAACAATACCAATACCGCCGATATTGCCATAGACATCGTCGTCATAATAATCATAATCGTCGTCATCGGTATTATTGATATTGTCGGTATTACTCGCTATGTCAACAAATCCAGTAATTCCCGCGTGAACTCTTATACGTCGATTCACGCGCAAATTGATCCCGCCTCCCGCCCCTCTCTCATCCCCGCGGACATGGTAAAACGCGCTTGCGCCGAGCATCGGCGCACCCGGAATTTTTTCGGCATTCACCGACGCGCCGTTCCACGTGTTGCTGCCGCCGTATAACCAATTGGCCGCGACCGGATCGCCGCCATCCGTAATCGCCGTCGATGAAAATCTACCGAAAAATAATTCACCCGGAATCGGCTGCTTAAAATTTCCTATCTGCACGTTCACTCCCGAATGCGCTACATCGACTCGACGATTTTGCCACATCGCCGCGGTATCGCTGAATGCCACATTGCCTTCGGCGGATATGTTGGGGGTTTTAAATCGAAACCTGACTCTATGCCCCCTCAATTCATCTATGGGCGATCTGTTGATACCAAAAATTATTTCACCGTTTGCCCCTTGCTCCGATATTGATACGTTGAAGCGTAAAATCGGCTCAAAATCGGAGAGTATCGGAAAATCATTCAACAAATTTCGTATCTGCCGGTTGTCAAACGGCTGATACGCTTCAATCTGTTCGAGTGTCGGCAACATATTTTCAATATCGGGAAATACCTGCGCCAACAACGCAAGCTCGCCTTGCGGTACCGAAAGCGGAAGCGCGTAGAAAACAAGCAACTGTTCGTATTGAAACGTATCTATAGCCTGTTCCTCAAGCAGCACGCCAAGCCCGCTTTCATCCGGCGGCAACTGCGGCAACGATATCGACGACGCAAATGCCATGAATATCAGCGCCGGCAGAAAGGCGATGACGGCGACGGCACGCACCGCCGCCAAACATCCCCTCTTGATACCGGCATATCCCCCACGTCGCCCAAACACACGCGCCGCCTACCTTACCACACCTAATATCACAGACACATTTTCCTTCGCACCGTTTGCGGCGACGACACTGCCTCTCACCAAATATGTCCCCTCGGGAACCGGCCTGCCTCTCCTGTCCGTCAAATCCCATGAGGCAAGCTCGCGGGGGACGGAAACATCCTGCGCCATATCTCCGTGATAATCGCCGGCAATACTTATCCTGTTTATGAAATTGCCGCCGGCATCATAAATCATAAGCGTTCCCGAAAGCGGGCGGCTGGCCGATCCGTAAAAAAATCGGACAATACCGGCTGACCCCACAACAGGGTTGGGGCCAGCGGTAAAGCCCCCGGTAACAACAACCACCGGTAAAACAGCCGCTGTTTCCGCGTCCGAGCCATTTGGATCAGGAGTCTCGCGGTCGGTTTCAAATATGGAGCTAGTTGGAACCCAGAGCAGGATGAGTGCCATGTCATTATTTACAGGTGTCCCATCAAAGCCCGTACCAAACTTAAATTCATCACCAAAAAGCCATTCGCCATTAGGAAGCTGGGTACCCCTTCTATACCATTTACCATCATTCGAAAAACCGTCGCGAATGTAGGCCTCAGCGAATGGCCTCGCGAACTCACCGAGCGTTGAACCTTCAACTACGGAAACCGGATAGGGAGGCATTCCGGCGGCACCATTGATATCAAACGTAACGGTACGAGCTGGCGTATCCTTGACAGCAACAATGTCGTTATCGTCGATGGCGAGGGCGAAGCCATCATTCTCTCTTACCCAAAATTCATCGACGCTAACAATGGTAAAACTTGAGGCAGCCCTCGCTCCGTTTTTCACTATAGTTTGAAGCTCGCTCAATCTGCTGTTCGCTACAATTGTATAATTTTTATCCCCCGGGGTAAAAGCGGAATCACCGGTTGTTATCACGTTTGGTATCAGCGGATCTTCGTAGCAGCCAAGACTAATGAGCCCATTGATAGCAGGAGAGCCACCGATAAGGAAATAGGCATCATTTACGGTAAACGTAACCGCGACACCATTGCTATCGGCTGTGTTGGATACATTTCCGCCTAATATATATAGTTCACTACTACTGCCAATGATACTAATTGTTCCACCGTAACAAGAATATATGCTGTTTGAAGCGATTTCCGTAGTTCCTGATATGTTAAGCCTTGCATTAATAGACTCAATAGCTATAGAATTAGCACCACCCACGGTGCTCGCGGTATTTGTTATTCTACCTCCGGTAATATCCGCAACTCCCGCATCGGCCATATTGTGACTACTAGTAATTAAGTGGACTGTCGGTGCTCCACTTCTGGAGGTGATACTCGTCGTCGTCCCCGATATGGACAACATGGGAACAAAACTGCTTATTGTATCCAAATATATAACCTGAATGGCTCCGCTGCCTGAGGAAGCAGTTCCGGTATTTGATACCATGCCGCCTCTTATTTCAGTGAATCCCCCTACATTGCTAATCGTTGTTGCCGTCCCAGCCGCGGTAATTGTACCACCGCTAATATTTACGAATCCTCCTACGCTTCTAATCGCTGCCCCATTGCCGCCGTCAATCGTCCCACCGGAAATGGTGATGCTGCCACCGGAATTGCTACTGTTGAGAATAACAACACCGCTATCATGGTGATTGTTTGAGACCGTACCCCCACTTATCACAATTGAACCGCTCTCGGTGATACCACTGGTATTAGCTAAATTATTATTGATCGTTCCTATACCGCCAGCTCTCGAAGTAACTGTAGCGGATCCGTAGATGGTAACCGTGCCATTGGCGGAATTGACGATTGCGGAATGTGTGAATATTCCTCCAACAGTACCGCCACCAATCATTACCGAACCGCCGCCCAAATTTCTAATTGACCATATCTCTCCGCCGTCAACTGTTACCATTCCACCGGCGGTGTTGTATACATCGAGTACTTTCCCTCTGCTAATTCTTACTTCTCCCGCACCGCGGTTGTCAATAGTGTTCACAGCGGCGTTTGATAAGGGCGATACGGCAGTGACGACATCAACGAGTACTGTCCCCGTGCTGTAATTGATAATAATACCGTTGACGCGAGTGGTCGTATCGCCAACTATCGTTACCGTTCCCGTGCCATTATTGGCAATGTCACCTGTAATTTGCCCGCCGATATGCGAGAGACTCGACGACATATGAAGCGCTATTGCGTCTCCGGTTACGGTGATATTCGCCATATTATTTACAACGACATCATTATCCAAACGAATTGCCGGGGAACCCGCGGCGTTCAAATTGCCGGTAAGAGTGACATCGCCCCATCTGCCTTGCTGTTGGGAATTGTTGAAAGATATTATGGCTCCCACCGGTAAGTATAATGCCCCTCGTGCTTCATTGCCGAACTGTATAACGCACGGCAAGCCACCCGCGTCTGCCCGTATGGCGTTGACAACATTCGCGATATTGGTATTAGACATCAAAAAAGTCCCATTTTTAGATGCAATAAACGGGACTAAACCATCCTGGCCATCGACGTGAGTAATCACGTAATGCGGCACATCGTTTTCATTGCCTTCAATAGCGGCACGAACGTCAACCGCACTCAGCGCAAGCAAAAACACAGCCGTAGCTGAAATCCAAAATTTTGTGATTGATGCAAATCTCATTTTTCCCTCCTTAAAATTAATTTA
The DNA here is from genome assembly GCA_031286265.1 of Chitinispirillales bacterium. Taxonomy (GTDB): domain Bacteria; phylum Fibrobacterota; class Chitinivibrionia; order Chitinivibrionales; family Chitinispirillaceae; genus GUT77. The sequence goes on from JAITUP010000102.1 coordinate 8,410, forward strand.
ATTTGATAGTTTTATTATAAAATTTCCCAGTATTAGCGTACGCCCACCACCGTTGATACTTTTTCTTTTTTACCATCTCTCAAGACGATAGTTCCTCTGACTAAATACGTTCCGTCGGCCACTGCCTTGCCCCTTCTATCTGTCAGATTCCATGCGCAAACGATACGTCTGCCGCCGGTATTATCTGCGGCATCGCTGACGGTCAAGCTATTGACGACATTTCCTTGAGCATCATACACGAGCAGATTTCCATTTCTGATCGTTTTCCCTGTCCAAAAGAAATTCATATAATCCGATTGTCTAGCCATCGGATTTGGGCCGGCAGTAAATTCGCCGACAACTATGATTATGGGCGCAACTACGGCTATTTCCGTATCGGAATCATTTGAATCCGGAATTTCACGGTCTGCTTCAAGCGTGGAGTTCGTTTCCGATGTCCAAAGCAATAGAAGCGTCATGTCGTCGTCTACAACTGTACCGACAGACGTATTGAAGACGAATCTGGGGCCGATGTGCCACTGACCGTCTGCCGTCATGCCGGCGCTTCTATACCATTCTTTATCGCTCATGAATCCGCCGCCGTTTACGTGGCCCTCTGCGGGCGGTTTTGCAAATTCGCCGAGCATACTGCCCTCAACGACACTTATGGGAGCGGGAGGCGTTCCGAGGCCGCCGTTGAGATTGAATGCGATGGTGTATGTCCTGCCTCCAGCTATAACCACATCATTTCCGCGCGCGGCCGGTCTGATGAGCGCTGGGCTAAAGGAAGGTACGAAAGAAAAATTTGAGGTAAAGCGCGCGCCGTTTCTCACTACGACATCGCCGTCGTTGCCATCGGCCAGCACATTGAGCAATGGGTATACTCTTTCACCGGGTACAAAGATGGAATCGCCGGACGCTATCGTTGTAATTCTCCTTTTCTGATTCGGAGAACTCTGATTTTGGGAACTCATCGATATAAAGCCATCAACATCCGGATTGCCTCCGAGATATAATTCACCGGCGCAATAAATTCTGGCTGAATGGGAAATCGCAACACCGCTATCGGCCGCTGAACTTGCTATTTTGCCACCTAAAACATATAACTCATACTGGTTGATATTGGCAATCGCTCCGTAAATGGTATTCCAAAAATAACCCTGTGCAACCTGAACCCTGACAGGCTGATTGGTAGCTTTGGAAACAATTTCTGCCGTTCCCGATATGGTAAGCCTGCCGCCATCGTTTAAAACAGCGGGGACGCTTAACGCCGTATCCGCCGTATTTATTATCATGCCGCCACTAATATTTACCGTTCCTCCTCTGGTTAATGGCCGCGCTATATCGCTATTGCCCCCCTCGCGACTCCCATTGCCGAATATGCGAAGCGTCGCCAGATGGCCGTTGGAAGTGAGTCTCGCCGTTCCCGACACGGAAAGCATGGGAACGAAGCCATCGGGAGCATTTCTTTCAACGCTAACGGCATGCCCGCCGGCAGTATTTGATATAGTGCTACCGCTGATATCGACAAATCCGCCTGTGCTGTGAATCGCCACACCGTTAACGCTTGCGGAAGTAATCTCCGCGTTTCCTGATATAACGACCCTGCCGTTGATGGCGGAATTTCTGACAACGCTTCCATCGGTAGTATTTGAAATTTTGCCGCCGGTAATCACGACGGAGCCACCTTCCCCCGGATTTATGATAGTCCCGGCCATACTCTCTGAAGTGACCGTCGCCGTCCCGGAAACAACTACTTCACCGTTGCCGTTATTGATAATGCTACCGGTGATATTTCCGCCCATGTGTACAAAATTCGACTGCAATTGAAGCACGACCGCGCTCCCATTTGGATTAGTGATTTGAATATCGGCCGTGTTATATACGGAAAAATCACTGTCTAAAGTAATTGTCGCCATGCCCGACGAGGTCACACTACCGATGAGCGTGATATCGCCCCACCCGGCGCCGCTGAACGTTAATCCAGCAGAGCCCACATTCAAAACCTCTCCAGCGCCGCGGCCAAACATTATGACGCACGGTAAGCCGTCCGCATCGTCCCGTATGCGTCCAATAGCATCCACGATAGTGGTATTCATCGCCACGTAACCTCCGCCCTCCCTTGCCGCGTTAAAGCCGGACGATGAGCCATAAATCGAGTAGGATGGCGCATTATTGCCAACCGCTACCCCCGCCAACAAAAACACAACCACAACAAGCTTTTTAAAGCCCGCGAATGATAAAACCTTCATTTTTCCCTCCTCAAAAGGGTTAATGGTTATTTTGGACCGCCGAAATTATATCCGGCAACATTAATAATCAAGACACGCTACGCAAAAAGGGCGCAACGCGAAAGATACGACGCAAAAGGCACAACAAAATACACAAAAGTCACAACGCGAAAGGTACAACATAAAAAAGGGTACAGCAAAAAATGATACAACGCAACAAAAAACCAATGCTACCAATCAACACACCTGTCTAAATCAATACGGCGCAAAAGCACCATCCCAATACCAATATAATACAATAACCGTTCCGTGTCAAACTCTTTTTTATTTTTTTCAAAAATGTTTTTTTAACTCGGCGGCAACTTGCCTGCGTAACCGCCTTTCCCTACCATAACTTCCGCTATATTCACCATATGTTCCTTGGCCCTGCGATACCCTGCTAACATGCTCGGATATGTCGTGCTCAGGAGCGGGTCGACGGGCGTTTCGGCGAGGCGGGCGAGATGCTTCCCGCGCAGCTCGCGGACCATGTTGGTGATGTCGTCGCCGTGCTGATAGGCATCTTTGATGATTGAAGTGTCTTTCTCGCGATACGCCAAATTCACCGAATCAAAAAAGGTCGACACGGCGCCGTGGAGCGTAAGAAGCTCTTCGCGCATGATGTCAGGTACCGCTATGCCAGCGTTGCAGATGCGCAGGTAGAGCTTCATCTGCGAGGTGACGTAGTCGCTCACCGTTTCAAATTCATCCGCGAGGCGCAGTTGTTTCTGCGCATCTTCTCCGAGGGTGGGCGGAACCTGCCCCGCGAGCATTTCGGTCAAAAAGACGGTTATCTCCATCTGCATCCCGTCGAGCGCTTCCTCTTTCTTAAATACGTCTTTTACAAGGCTTTCATCGACTTCTTGGCTCGACAGGATGGTTTTGAGCATGGCGAACATGTCGCGGTCGCACTCGCTCATACGGGTAATCTCGTGCCTCGACTGCGCGATGCCCATCATCGGCGATTCGAGCATACGTCTGTCGAGCCTGGTGTATTTTGGAGTTTTTTGCTGCGGTTTATCGGGTATAAGTTTAGTGAGCTGCCGCGCTATGATACGGGTAAACGGAAGGAAGAGCAGGGTATTGGCCACGCTGAATCCCGTATGCACGGCGGCTATGGCGGCCATGACAAAGGGGTACGTTTCTACGCCGCCCACCATTACGACGGTATTGGGGTCGTTGCCGATAATGGCGCGTATTGCCCCTATGTATACGGGGAATATCGCGGTTATCCACGCCGCCCCGGAGATGTTAAAGAGGATGTGCGTGTAAGCGGCGCGTTTCCCGTTGGCGTTTGTGCCCAAAGACGCGATGTACGCGGTGAAGGTCGTGCCGACGTTTTCGCCTAAAACAAGCGCCGCCGCGGTTTCAAACCCAATGACCCCAGACGCGGCGAGCCCCATCGTTATGCCGAGGGTGGCTGACGAGGACTGCACTATCATGGTGACGATGCAGCCGACTAAGGCACATTTGAGTACCCCGAAGTATGTATCGGCGCTAAATCTTTGGAACCACGCGAGGTATTCCGGCACATCGCGAATCGGCGCGAAGCCGTTCTTCATGAGTTCGAGGCCGAAAAATACCATGCCTACACCCATCACCGTCATGGCGGTGTAGCGTATTTTTTCCCGTTTGGAGAAGACGAGCACGAGGGCGGCAGCCCCCAAAATCGGCAGACCGTATTTGCCGATGTCGATGGCTAATATCCACCCCGTGAGGGTAGTGCCGATATTAGCGCCCATTATGACCCCAATGGCCTGATGCAACGTCATGAGCCCCGAATTCACAAACCCCACAGTCATCATCGTGGTGATGGTCGACGATTGTATGATGCAGGTGACGAGCGTCCCCGCTCCAGTCGCCGCGAAGCGGTTGTTCGTGGCCATCCCTATGAGCTTCCGTAAGCGGTTACCCGCCACGGCCTGAAGCCCGTCGGACAGGTTTCTCATACCAAAAAGGAACAGCCCGACCCCACCGACAATGGTTAATATCAAATTAAAAATCAGTTCGTTGCTCATGGGAATCCTCTTGGGCGGGAGCGAATACAGCACGCCCTTGCGGTCAAAAACTGGGTTTCGGACACGTTTGAGCGGATTAGGTAACCTTTTTGTATCGGTTTGATAAGATTCATAGTTAATGGAGTAATATAAATGCCGGGAGGAATAAAGTGCAAATAAAAATTAAATATTTTTGATTTTTATTTTTTAATCACGAAATCGCGTCACACCCAAACGATATCTCTTATTCACCATCTTCTCAGTGGGTGTGGGTGTAATGTTATTAACCCGGCGGCAATTGACCTCAACGTTAAAATCAAAGTCTTTTAAACCTTTTAAGGTCTTTAAAATCAAATTCTTTTTTGGTGACAGGGGCTCAAAGTTCCCTCTTTCAATCAAACGGCAGGGTGTACACTGTACACCCTCACTCACTTCGAGCATAGCCTATCTCCCGTAACGCCCCCATTTTAAAACCGAATTACGCTAAAATCCGTATCCTAAAACCCTACGGGCGGGTGTAATGCTAAAGTCAAAACAAGTCGATGGGGTGGTTTTGATTTTGATTTTAGCATTTTTACCCCGATAGTATGCCCACATGTCGCCGCTTATGGGGGACACGTGGGCATACTATCGGGGTAAAAATCTTAAAGTCAACTTGTTTATCTCGGCGAAGCCAACTTGTTTATCTCGCCGTAAGGCAAAAACAAAACCATGTTTAGAATGAACATCGCCCTTTCCGTTCATACGACCCTTTGTTGCCCCAAACATTACGGAGCGGTATCGGGGGGTGAAGCGACACATTTTAAAAAAAGGTTTTAAAAAATGGTTTTTTAAAAAAAAAGGTATAATCTTATGATATGGCAGTGATTTTGATTGCTTAACTTAAGCCGATAGCCACATTCGGCGATTTATGTTCAAAAATATTATTATAATTTTTCAATTTATAATTTTTTAATTTCTAAAACTCGCCCGTCTTTTTTCAAAA
>JAITUP010000111.1 GCA_031286265.1 Chitinispirillales bacterium
ACGGCCGAAACATGTCGTCATCGTCGAACTAATAAATTACGTTACTCAGACAGTTGTGTTTTGACGGACCTACCCACCATCATTTGCATAAAACACAACGGGGATGAAAAACCTGAAGATTGCACCGAAACATGGCGGAGATGTCATAATGTAAATTTTAATGTTAATTTAAAACTGTTTTAAGACAGTTCACTTGTGCATCAGTTGGTGAATAAATAAAACTTTAATAATATCAAGATGCACCATACGAATGTGGAAATTATAAAATCATTTTACATATGATAATGTCGAAAATAAGGAAGAGGGATACAGTTAGTTAAAGGATCGGGCGAAGGACAATAAGGATAATTTTACCCTTCATTATTATCAATTTCAAGGCAACGTCTGTAATATGACGAAACATTTACCATAAATGCCATAATAAGAGTCAACGAACGACTAAAGTTATAGAAATTTCTTTATCCCAAGAGAAGTGTTTCCCCACTACACGAACACCCCCCCCCCGCCCCCCCCCCATCAAGAGATGTAGATTATACTGGTTTCACCAGTATTTATATTTGTTTATTAATATCTTCTCTAAGAAACACCTTAGGAAGATTGATTGTCGCGCTTTGCAACCGTGTTCGCTTGAGACACATCTCAGGGCGCATCCCTGCGGGATGCGTGGGAATTTGGGGGGAACGTTTGCTACCAAGCGTGGACATCCCTACGGGATGCCTCAAAAATACCCCGTCTTTGAGGGGGCGGAACAACCTCAAAAGCCGTCATTGCGAGCGAAGCGAAGCAATCTACCGGCTTGCAATTCGAGGTATTCGACGAATAGATTGGCTAACGCCTCAAAAAACACGGTGGCTTGCGCCGAGGTACACAAGTTGCCACGTTTCGCTCGCAACTTGTTTATCTCGCCGCAAGGCAATGACGGCTTTTGCAACAGCCCCCGTGGAAATTTTGGGGAGCACGTTTTCCACCAGGCGTGGACATCCCTGGATACCTCAAAAGTTCCCATCCTCGGAGGGAAACTTATCCATCTCTGCGTTTGCCAACTTGTTTATCTCGCCGCAAGGCAATTTGTTTATCTCGCCGCAAGGCAACCTATTGTCCACTTCGACAATGTCAAACCCTTATATATACATAACAGGAGCCTCTGATGAAGAATAGACCGATGCTATTCCTTATTATACTATTCAGCGCGGTGACCATCGCCCAAGAATTACCGCCCTCTGAATCCACCGCGCTGGCGCAAGGTAAACAGACCGTGGCCGTCTACATGGCCGGGGAAGAGCCCGCAGGCGCACGGGGCGTCCATAACATCATGGGCGGAGAGCTTGCGAGAATTATCAGCGAGAGCGCCAGGTATCTCGCCGTAGACCGCACAGAGGCGATACTTGAACAATTGGCCCGCGAACATATTTATCAGCGTAGCGGAGCGGTGGACGACGAGCAGATAAAAGCCCTTGGACAACAGCTCGGCGTACGGTATCTGTGCATATCCAACATAAACGCCGTAGGCCAACGCTTCTATTTGGACACACGCCTTGTAGACGTCGTTACCGCCGAGATCATCCGCTCCGTCACCGCGACCAGCAGACTGCGAAACGCCGACGAAATGAGCCGAACCGCGCGGAATATCGCCCTCGAATTGATAGAAACTGACCGAATGAGAGAACAGCGCGAGCGGCGGAAGCAAATGTTTCTCTATACCGCTATCGGAGGCGGCGGGGGACTACTGTATGGACTTTTCGAAAACAATAGTGTAAAGAATCACGTTAACAGCGGAGAATATCCGGATGCCGACAGAGCAGTGGCAAGGCGTAACGCCGCTTATATAGTGGGCGGAGCGCTTCTTGCGACCGGCGTATCTCTTTATGTATACTTTTAAGGACGGAGCATAAAATGACAGTATTCAAAAAAAACATCTACAAATTCGGCGGCTTATTAGCTTCCCTTATCGCAATAGCGTCATTTTCCACCTGCGAAAAAGTACCCGACCACTGCGGCCGATTTGAGCGATACGACCCCGAATTCCAATTCTGCTTCGCCGGTAAAGCGCACAACCTGTGCGCCGGCAGCAACTTCAATCCACTCGTCGAAGGATGCATCGCAAATAACGCCGTAGGCACAAGATGCCTAAACGACACCTTCGTCCCGACAGGCACGCCATGCGCCGGGTTTACTCTGTCGACGGCGGCGGCCCCGGCAGACGGCGGCCTCGTAATGCGAACACCGGACAGGCAATCTTACAGCGCGGAAGAAGAGGTAATAGTAACAGCCACGGCAGCGGATGGATACGAATTTGCCGGTTGGGCCGGGGCGGCAACATCCGCCTCGTCTTCCATAACCGTCACAATGAATAGCAACCGACCGTTAGTCGCGATGTTCAACCCAATCAGCGAACCCGGCGCAACAACACACAGGCTCGTTACAACGGCGTTTCCGGAAAACGGCGGCACAATAACACGAAACCCAAACGCGCCATACTACTCACCGGGAACAGAAATAACCCTAACCGCCACAGCGGCGGCGGGCTTCGCGTTTGCGGGATGGTCGGGAGCGGCGACAGACACATCGTCAACAATCTTGTTTACAATGGCGGACGCCAGCCAAACGTTAGTAGCCATGTTTTCACCGATTACCTATACGTTCACCGTGAATACGGAACCCGCGGCAAGCGGCACGGTGTTTATTAACCGCACCGCTTCATCCGGAACCACACGCCAATACGCCGGGGCAGTAGAAGCGCTGGCGCAACCGGCGGAAGGATATGTCTTTACAATGTGGTCGGGCGCGGTTTCAAGCGGAGTCAACCCGATAACGGTAAACATAGCGAATAACAACCAAACGCTGATTGCCAATTTCAGGCAGCAGGCGGGGCAGCACGCACTCACGGTTGTCGCGGGGGATGGCGGTACAGTTACGGGCGGAGGCACGTTTAATGAGGGGACACACGCACCCATAACGGCAACGCCGGATAGCGGATGCGCGTTTAGCGGGTGGACACCGGAGGAAGGAGTCGCTGACCCGGATTCTGATAATACTACTGTGTTGATGATGACTAATAGGACTGTTATTGCTAATTTTGATTGCGGGGAAGAGATTATTGATAATCCTGTAACGTATACGCTTATTGTCAACGCTGGTGCTGGCGGTACCGCTGCCGGAGGCGGCACGTTTTCACAAGGTACAAACGCTTCCATAACGGCAACGGTAACGGGTGATGGGTGTACGTTTAGCGGATGGACGCCGACGGAAGGCGTTGCCGATTCAAGCGCGGCTAATACTACGATATTAATGGTGAATGATAGAACTGTTACAGCTAATTTTGATTGCGAGGTTGAACCGACTACCTATGTCCTCACCGTCACCGCAAGCCCTACGTCCTGTGCTACCGCCTTGACTGGCGGCGGCTCACACAACGCGGGGACGGATGTTCCCATATCTGTTACAGCGGCAGCGAATTGCACGTTTACCGGGTGGGCAGGGGCGACGGGCATTACCAACGCAAATTCTATAACAAGCGCTTCTGTATTGATGGACGCGGCTAAGACTGTTACTGCTAATTTTACTCAACAGCAGGATACTAGTGGCGGTCACGGTCATTTTAATCCTGCTATCAGTTATGGTTCTTTTACTGATGATAGGGACGGTAGAGTTTATCGTACCGTTGTTATTGGTACTCAGACTTGGATGGCTGAGAACTTGAATTGGTCAGGTGTTGACGGTGATCTTGGTTGGTGTTATGGTAATGATTCTGATCACTGTGAAACCTATGGTCGTCTTTATGACTGGTCTATGGTTATGGGTTTTGCTTCATCTTGTAATTCCAGTTTGTGCGCAGATCAAGTTCAGTCTCTCCATCAAGGTATTTGTCCTGCTGGTTGGCATGTTCCTTCTGATGCTGAGTGGACTACGTTGGTTAATTTTGTTGGTGGTTTATCGGTTGCTGGTACTCGTTTGAGGGCTCTTACAGGTTGGGGGGATCCTTGGAGCGGTACTCTTATTCCAGGTACCGATGATCACGGCTTTTCGGCGTTGCCCGGCGGCTACCGCTGGAGTGGTAGCTTCATCAACGTCGGCATGGGCGGCGTCTGGTGGAGCGCCTCGGAGGACGACGCGACTTACGCGCGGCACCGGAGCATGGGCTCGAGCAACAGCGGCGTGAGCACGGGCTGGAACCTCAAGACCGACGGGTTCTCGTTGCGTTGTGTGAGAACAGAGAATTAAATAAAATTTAACTTTTTACTTTTAAAAAACATTAAAAAAAGGAGCAAAAGATGTCCGAAGAAAGAAACAAGTATCAAATTAATGCTACCGTTGAAAGTTTTGATTTTGAAAGTGGTAAATTAAGGCTTAAAGGCATTGGTAAATATTGCTTTGAGAAGGAAAATGCAAAAAATAAATTTAAGGAATATTGGAATGTTTTTGAAAGTTTGGGTGATGCTGATGAGCCTATGATATTTAAGAAACAAGACGAATCGATTCAAATAAAAATTTCCAAAATCGGAATAGAATTGGGAATGCAATATTTGCTCAACCATGCTTTTACCGAAAAAAAAGGATTGATGTTTAAATTAGAATTAGATACTAAATCCAAACTATATTCTTTAATCGAGGTGTCCCATGTCTCTAATTAGTTATAAACCCTTTTGGCCGGAAACTGCCGTACTTCTAGGAGCTGGTGCAATGGCAAGCCTTGGTGTCCCCACAACAATTCAAATGGGGAAAACAATACGTAAGCTCGCGGAAAGCGAGGGTGATAAGAGTGTAGAAGAGCGTATAAATGAAGTATCTAGATTTTATGGTATAGAAACGGAATTAGGGCATTTTTTGACAACGCTTGGAGATAGTTTAGAAAAAGATGGAGCGAGTTTTAGTAAGGAGTCAATAGAAATTGCAAAAAAGATATTGCCGGAAGGCCTTTCGGAAGAAAAGATAACGGCAATGATTTTGCAATGGAAAGCCCATTACGATTGGAATGCTTTGCGCCGTTTGGCGATAAAAATTCCGATTGAAAATGAAAATTATATAATTGATTTATATAATATAATAGACGGAAGCTTAGTGAATAACCATGGAGTGCAAGTACAGGATGCGGCAAGTGGTGAACCTGTGTTTTTATATTCACATAGATTACGGGCCGCAAGAAATTTACTTGTTTTATTGAGCAATTTAATGATAGCCTGTGCATATCATAAAACAAGGATAGAAAATCCAAAGGATTTTGAGCCTTATTTGGAATTTATCAAAACATTGGGTGAACTTATGCATCGTGAAGCGATTGATTTGGAGGTCTTGGAGTATGGCAGAAGGATTTTTTATATGATGAGCTTTTCAACTATCTCTTTTAATTTTGATCCCATATTTATGTGGTTTAGATTTGTATTGAACTCTGTATTAAACAAAAACCCACCATATCTCGGCAAGCGTAACGTACAAGTAAGGTTACATCATGATTTAGCCGTTTTTGCCGTAGTTAAAGGAGAAAATAGCCCACCAGAAGTATATCCGTCAGAAGGATTTTATCTGACGAACGAAACCCTTTCAAGGCGTATTAACAGGGTGGGAGATTGCGGACATCTATACAGAATTAGCAAATATTATTGTGTACACGGCGGCACATGTATCAGGGAATGTGAAAATTGTGGAAAGATGATGCTCGTTTTAGGAGAATGGACTGAAATATCTAAAGATTTATTTTCTCCGCCGCCATTCAAAACAAATTTATTTGAACGCACTCCATATTCGAAAGAGGAAGAAGATGCTTACAACGAAGGTCAATATGATGCCGTTCAATGTACTTTTTGTGCCAGCATGACTTACGCATATAATAGCACAATGGTAATGCAAACGGCTTACAAAGGTGGCCACGTAAGTTTTTTAGAAGAAATTCAACGCGATGCAAAAGTAAGCCTTTCAGGAGCAAAACACGTAATACTCTTAGGCTACCAACTTCCGCCGGACGATGTAATTTGGCGTAGTGCAATCGTAGCAAAACAAAATCATGAAGACGTATATTGCAGTGTAGTCGTGGGATACGAAGGCGAAGATAGATGGATTGAAGGCTACGAGCTAGTACAATATGTGAAAAAAACAAAAGAAAATATTAAAAAAGAAAAATGGGCAGATTATGGCATTAATGCTATCGATGCGGCAATGACCATTTTTGACCCCAATAACGTCCGCGCCTACACGGGAGGAATACCGCAGGTTTGGTGTTCAGATGGTAATTTGGTCGATAAAGATAAAATTAAAGACTTGCTCTATCCTTCAAAAGTATTCCCAGAAGGTGTAGCGGCTATGAGAATTAAGGATTGGGAAAAATATAAAAAGTGAAGAAATAATATAACGTGTGCTTCAGTATGACATAGGCACGTAGAATATCACTATTAGAGTGCCCCCGCAACCATGCCACCTCTCCGCCGCTGACAGGCAGAACCGTTACCGCTTCTTCGCCGTTGAGCAGGTAATCGGACGTCGTGCCGAGGTACGAGGCTATTAGTCTGCATGGTATCAGACAAATTTGGACTATACCTCATAATGCCAAGTACCCTAATAGTGCTAACATAAAGCCATTTTGGATATTGCTAGGCATGCCAAAAAGACCATAAATACCACCAAACCTACCAAATCAAACGCCACAGCTATCCTTATAGCTCTGTAATTGATGCAAATAGTATCGTTCATATTGTAAATCTGAGCGACTAATTCATCACATGTTTTTTTCGGCGTTAAGCTAGTTATACAATTTTTATAATCTTCTACGCTTTCAAATTTGTCAATTCCATAAACTGATCTGTGGTCAGTTTTTTTATAGTTAACTTTGGGCTTCAAATATTTGGGGGTTATAAAATCAAGGACTATAAAGATAGGCTTTAAAAATACAGGCACTCCGAAATTATATGAAATGAATTTAGGCATAGTATACCAAATAGTCATGCCTAAACTCACAAGAAAAATGGAAAAAGATATTATTGCAAGCATATTATGTGTTATTGACCCTCCATTATTGATTAGCAACGCGAGAGCACCTATAAATACTGCATTTACAGCAGCGAGTATACTTGCTTGGTTTTTGCACGAATCGTATAATCTTAACTTTTCTCCGAAAAGATCCTTTAAATAATCTATCGTGTTTTTATCTCCGAATTTAAACAGGCTAGGCGAGTCTCCATGACTTTCTTTTCCTTCCGAACTTGTGCTAATGAGACCAAGTGTTTTATGCAAATAATTCTCGGCCGATCCTTTAGTTTCGTGCGAAGAAACAATAATAGCTTTACCATCTACGAGCCTGATTTGCACCCTATATTCATCATGCGATGTGTCAGGGTCGACAATTGTCACAGTTGCAACCATATCCGAACTTATGCAACCGGACTCTCCATCATAATCATATTCAATCCACATACCTACCCCCTATTGAAAAGTTAAAAATTTATATTTCCTAACCCAAAATCAAATGCATGATCTCTACATATACATCGGTGTTGCACAAAAAGCCACCTTACCTCTCAATCTCAACAACCGCGCCGCCGCCCATACCATTGGCCATTGTTCAGGCAACCAGCAATGATTTAGCTGTAAGCATAATCGCTTCTTTGCTTATATCACGATTATAAAAGGCGTAAATAAGACTCTTCGCGTATTTGCCATCCAGCTTTATGCTCCGGCGCTGCGTAGCCAAGCATATCCTGTTAATTGCCTCCAAAAACATGGTAGTTGCGATAGAAGTGTTTATCGCATGGTTACGCTTTTTACGGTTGAAAAATGGTGCGAGTTTCAGTATCCAAAAACAATAGAGCGAAACCTCATTTTGTTCGGACATGTTAATGCCGTGAAAGACATGAAAATAGACCCGGCGCTTTTCAACCTTTTCAATAATATCAAGTAGAACATCTCCCCGACATACTATATCTCCATAGTCAATATCCGGCATTTTATCAGCGTACCAGCGGACAAAACTACCTATTTTTGTTAATTGCTCCGCCCTCTCCTGATTCGTGAGCGGCATATAACGCCCTGTGACGTGGTCAAGATGCGGACTCAATTAAGACCTCCACCGCCAAGGGTCTCCAAAATTTCGGGGGTATAGATAGTGCCTGATTCTGGAATCGGCTCAAGCATAAAATCCCAAAAATCTTGCTTCGTAATATCCCGAACAGGGGCATTGTGCTCCCTATTGGTATCATGCCTCAAGCCAAACGCCTCAATGTCGCCAGGCGTAATTCCGAATGGAAGACCGCCGGAATCCGTACAGGTATCGCCGATAGGCTCATATACTTCTACCATATTAACATGCCACCTTTCTTTTTGAGTATTATATGTAAAATAATAATTTTCTAAAATCAAATGCTATATTTTCCCCCACAGTGACAAATGGCCAGCTACCTACCTGCCACCCGCCCATCAGGCATTGAGAAGTTAGACATCACGACCTTCTCCCTTCTGCATATACCATGCTCAATAGAAACTATGTTATATGGCCCGTCCGCAATTTGAAATTACCTGAGATATTATCGGCCCCAACAAATAAAATATAAAAAATGACAATCCTATAATTCCGAATATCGCAGCCCACTTTATCCCTTTGTAGTCTCTAATAATTGTATCGTTCATATTGTATATTTGAGCAACTAGTTCATCATATGTTTTTTCCGGCGTTAAGTTCGCATCGGCGCTCATTAGGATACGCGTAAAAATATCATCAAAATTTTCATCGGTCATCGTATTACCACGCGCCCCCTATCACAGCCATCTCCAACAAATCAGAGTTAGGCGGCGTAAACTTCTTCGGGTTGCTCCTGAAATAATTAATCGCATCGTCCAACGAAACATCTCCGTTGCTGAACTTCATCGGGTCACGCTCGCTTTCATTCTCAGCATGTCGCGTCCGACTTTTCAAGCACACCGCCTCTTTCGTTTTACTCATAACCTTCTTTTCCCTCTCTCGGCTACAAGCCGAATGAAATTTTGGCAAACGGTTAGATTGCGCCTCCCTCTCGAGGCAATATGGGTACCGCAGATTTCCGAAAAACGACTTTCAGGATAACCTTTTAAAGATATACTTTTTTGTACTAAAAGTGCAATTTTTTTTACAAAAAATAGAAAAAAACACGGTTTTCACAAAAAAACGATGTTTTTGAATGATTTGAGGTGCCAAAATTGTCCGCGAGGGCTTCACCGCGACCAGTTACGCGAAGTTGCAGGGTATGCGGCGGGGTTTCCCCCGCCATTACCCTCGTATCAGATTAATATCACAACCTCACCCCCGCAAGCCCAGCGCCGAAATATCTCCGCCGCCCGGATTGCCTGTCCGAATGCGGTGAACGACATAGATCGCTGGCATTCCTTACCGTTCCACAAGTTAACAAAAATATACATACTTTTCACAAATTTCGCTTTTTCCCTATATATTGTACCCGCATGTGCAAAGCAGTAGGCGTGGAATTTACACCTCTCCTCGATACGGGGGGAGGCCCAGTGTAAAGCATTAAAAACTTTTTAAAATCATTTTCTACGCCGTCGGCTCGCCCGCCCCTTTACGCGCTTCGTGAGTCTCGCCCAAAAATACGCGCTTTGAAAACGATGTTACGCGATAAGCTATGCCGTCTATGATACTGTAAAACACCGGAACTACAAACAGCGTGAGCAGCATAGACGCCGCCAATCCAAACGCTACCGCCGTGGCCATTGGGCCCTGCATTTCCGATCCCTGCTTGTTCGAGAACGCCATAGGCAGCATACCCACGATTGTCGTCAGCGACGTTATCAATATCGGGCGCAGACGCTGGCCGGACGCTTTTACCAGAGCGTCTTTCATAAGCAGGCCTTCATCGCGCAATTGATTTATACATGTTACCAGCACTATGCCGTTATTGACGACTATTCCGACAAGCACAATTACCCCCATATACGCGGACACCGAAAGCGGGTGCCCCATTACTAACAAACCTATCGCTACTCCGGTGAACGCGAGCGGGACCGTGAACATGATGATGAGCGGCTGTGTAAAGCTCTCAAACTGCGCGGCCATCACCATATAGATAAGAACAATCGCGAGGATAAGCGCGAGCGCGAGGTCCGCGAATGTTTCTTGCATGTCCTTAAACGAGCCGCCGTATTCGATGAAATAGCCGCTTGGCATAGACGCTTCCATGTCACCGAGCGCATCCTGAACTTTTCGCACTTCGGTCTGTATGTCGCGATTGTTTGTCTGCGCGGTAACGGTTATTACGCGCACACGGTTTTCACGTGTTATGGATATGGGGCCGTCTTCGTGCACTATTTCACCGAGATTCGCCACCTGCGTAACGACACCCGTCCTTGAAATTACGGGGATTTGAGTGATGTCGTCTTTCGTCTCCCTGTCTATCTCATCGAGCCTTATCCGCACGTCATATTCCTCGCCGGCTTCTCTGAATCTTGTTACTACCAGACCAAGATTCGCGTTTCTGATACCGTTTCCGATGTCAGCCATTGTGAAGCCCATCAGCGCGGCTTTGTCGCGGTCGGGAATAATCCGCAATTCCGGCTTTCCTTCGCGCATAGAAACGGTCACGTCGTGTACTCCGTCAATCGTGTCCATGATGGCTTTCGCTTCGTCGGCGTAAGCCTTGAGCGTGTTAAGGTCGGCGCCGAAAAACTTCAACTCTATCGGGTCGCCCGAACCCATCGCCATGCCGCCGCCGAACTCTATCACTACATCGTAAAGCTCCGGAATCGCGCGGCGTATTTCGTCCGTAACTTCCTTTGTTGACCGTGAACGTTCGGCAAACGGTTTGAGCCTGTAGAACAGTATCGCCTCATTGACATCGTCGACCATGCCGCCTCCGTCGCCCATGCGGCCTACCATCACGATGGTACCTCTTATTTCGGGAATGCCGAGTACAAATTGCTCGATGGTTTCTACGAGACGGTTCGTTTCGTCAAGGTTTGTGCCTACGGGCAACTTTATGGATACAGTGCCCATGCCGTTATCCGCCTCTGCCATGAACTCGCCGCCAACGCTCGCTATCGCGGCGATGGACGCCGCGAATACGACAATCGTAAGGATGACGACTATCGCGCGGTGGCCGAGTGTCCAGCCGAGCATTTTCATGTAGCCGTGCTTCACCGCGCTAAACGTTTTGCCGCCGTGCGCTTCGGCCAAAAATGTCTTATCATCGGCAATCTTCCCCGCGCCTTTCTTTTTGAAGATGACGGAGGCGAACATCGGGACGATCGTTATGGCGACAAGAAGCGACGCGCCAAGCCCGGCGCAAACCGTGAGCGCGAGAGGCTGCGCGATCCTCCCTGCAAAACCGCCGGCAAGGGCGAGCGGAACAAACACGGCCACGGTCGTCAGAGTAGACGCGGTAATCGCAAGCCCGACTTCGTTGGCTCCCACAATAGCGGCCTGATTTCTGTGTTTACCCTCCTCGAGATGCCGATAAATATTTTCAATAACGACTACCGCGTTGTCAACAAGCATGCCTACCGCAAGGGCGAAACCTCCAATCGTTATCACGTTGAAAGTATAACCGAGCGCGTACATCCCTATAAACGTGGTGATGATCGATATCGGTATGGCAAGCGCGATGACGAACGTGGGGCGCCAGTTACGCAAAAATATCCACAAAATCAGCACCGCGAGAATCGCGCCGATGATGGCCGATTCGGTGGCGTTGCTCGTAACGCGTTCCACCATTTCACCCTGATCAAAAATCGTGATAAGCTCGATGTCGCTCGGCATCGTAGGGGCCAATTCGTCAAAAAGCTTTCGTATTTCCTGCACCGTTGTGAGTGTGTTCGCGCCGCTCTGCTTGGTGATAAAAAAGATAACGCCTTCCTTGCCGCTCATGCGTACGTAAGAACGCAATTCTTTCTGCGTATCTTCAACCCGCGCGACGTCGCTGACACGTATCGGCGATCCGCCTATAGTGGTGATGATGGTGTTTGATATGGTCTGTATATCTCTGAATTCCCCCATCGTGCGTACAAGGAACTCCTGATGCCCCGAGCTAACGTGTCCGCTTGACACGTTCACGTTTGCCGCCATAATCGCGCTCACTACGGCTTCCGGCGGGATCCTGTATTGATCGAGCCGCATCCTGTTGAGGAACACGTTGATCTCGCGCTCCGGCCCGCCTACAACCATCATCGAGGCCACGCCGGAAAGCCTTTCTACGCGCGGCACTATGGCGTCTTCAAAATATTTTTGCAGCTCCATGGGGTTGTTGTTCATCCCCGTAACGCCGCTCATGAGGATCGGCATCTGCGACATGTCGAATTTCGCTACTATCGGGTCGTCGAGATCCGACGGCAAAAAATATTTTATGCGGCTGATACCCTCGCGTATGTCCTGCGCCGCCACGTCGAGATTAGTCCCCCACTCAAACCGGACGTTTACTAACGACATGCCTTCCGACGACGTTGACGTGATTCTGTCTATCCCCTTAATTCCGGCGACCGCGCTTTCTATGGGCCGCGTGACAAGTTGTTCGACGTCTTCGGCCGCCGCGCCCGGATACATCGAAACCACGTTGAGTATCGGGAACTCAAGATCGGGCATCATGTCGAGCCCGAGCCGTGTGAATGAAAGTCCGCCAAATAAAATCAGAATCAGGATAAACATACTGACCGTGACGCGGCGGGTTACCGATAATTTAGGTAAGTTCATTTTCTTTTTTCTCCTTAAAGCCAGAAGCTTTTTAAAGTCAAAGTCAAAATCAAAGGCATAGTTTAAGGGGGGAAGCCTCCCCCTCGCTCCAACCAAAAATTGCCTTTGGCAATTTTTGTTTTCCGCTGCCCCCTCTGCGGGGGCTACGCGCCCCCGCAACGCCCCCCGCGTCATCTGGGAATTTGCGTATGTCTATCAAAACAGTTGTTTTGATTTTAGGGTTCCTAAGGCCGTATGGTTTTAGGATACGGGTTTTAGCGTAATTCGGTTTTAACATGGGGGGCGTTACGGGGGGCGGAGCCCCCTGTCCCTCCATATTTTTATTTTATTTCTTTACAATATCTCCGTTACCGTGATATTTGTGTTAGTTGATAAGCTGACATTGTTGTCTGTCAACACAATTGCGTTTTCACTAAGCCCTTCTAAGATCTGCGTGAAATCGTTCGTTACCATGCCTGTCTTTACCTTCACTAATTGCGGTGTGGTGGCAAACGGGACAACGCCGGTCTCTACCGTAAAAACATGCGGTTCGCCGTCGCGTGTTATTACCGCGGTTGACGGAACGGCGAGGACGTTATTCTGCTTGTTAGTAACAATCTCCACGCGGGCGAACATGCCGGGTTTGAGAATTTGCCTGTCGTTTCTTATTTCGACAGCGACCCTCGACGTGCGGCTCATGCGATTGAGCGCGGGATTGACCGTGAATATCGTACCTTCAAAAACGGTGTCCGGGAAGGCGTCCGTTCTCACATGCGCGACCTGCCCCGGGCGTAACTGCACAAAGTCCTGCTCCGGCACCATCACCTCAATTTTCATTCTGCCCAACTGAGCTACCGCCAAGACGCCGGAGATACCGTCGGCACCCGGCGCGCCGGTGTAAACCTCGCCCTCATTGACGTATCTTCCGATAACCATCCCCGAAAAAGGCGCGCGCAGCTCTACGGAATTTTTGAGCAGTTCGTATCCCGCCTTGGCCGCGTTATACGCCGAGCTGATCTGATCAAACTGCTGAGCGGTAACACTCCCGCGGCTGTGAAGCGCGGAGATACGCTTGTAATCGGCTTCAAGCTGAGCGAGCTGCGCTTCAGATTGACGAAGCTGGAAGTCTTCCATTCTGACAAGAAGCTGTCCTTCTCTCACGCTCTGCCCTTCTTCGACAAATATGCGTTGCACACGGCTGCCCATCACCGCCGGAGCGATCGCGGCGCGGCGGAACGCGTCTATGTTGCCCGAAAAGTTGAGCGTATGCGTGATGTCGCGGTTCATGGCGACGGCAGCCTTGACGGGAATCATGATCTTCACGGCCTCTTCCTGCACCGCATCATCCTTTTTCCCGCCGCAGCCGATAGACATGGCAAAAATCATGGCCGTCGCGCAGAGCAGGGATAGTACTTTTTTGTTTTTTTGCGTTGACATGGTCAAGCGTCCTTTCTGTTATAATTCGTTTCTTCCGCAGGCGGCCGAAAACGGCCGCCTCTCTACCGGATTTCATACATCAGTCATTCATCAAATAATCCAAATCCGCCTGTAGCGTGTAAAAATTGCTTAAAGACGAGTAAAACGAAATTTCAGCCTGCAATACAACGTTTTGCGCATTGAGCAGTTCGCTGCTCAAGAGCATTCCCTCTTGAAATTTGTCGTAAGAAATC
Organism: Chitinispirillales bacterium; assembly: GCA_031286265.1. Taxonomy (GTDB): domain Bacteria; phylum Fibrobacterota; class Chitinivibrionia; order Chitinivibrionales; family Chitinispirillaceae; genus GUT77. The sequence goes on from JAITUP010000111.1 coordinate 14,302, forward strand.
TCATACGATCTTTTGCTTTGCTCAATGTTTTGACGCCCTGTTTCTATGCCGGCAAAAGCGTCTCGCAACGATGCGCTACTGCTTTTTACCGCCATATCGAGATTGAGCTGCAGATTCTCTATTGTCAATTCGAGCTGGCGTTTTTGTGAAAGCGCCTGCTGTCTTCTATGGTTCACCGCGCCGCCGCTGTAGATATCCCACTGCATCCCAAGCGTCAGCATTGTGTTGTTATTCCATGTAAATTCTCCAGCCGGTGAACCTGCCGGCTGCCCGCCGCTGTATCCCGCCGACGCAAAAATCGTGGGCAAGTGTGTAGCGTTCGTTATGAGGAGCGAAGTTTCGAGAATATTTATCTGCTCGCCAAGCGCCTTTAAGTCTGTAGACGCGTCTCTCGCTCTCAATTGCATGATCTCCAAATTCGGCAAATTAAACGATTCGGGAGCGTGCAACTCGTTGACCAACGTGATGGGCGTATTGACCGGTACGCCGATAAGCGTCGCCAAATAATCATGTGCCGTCGCCGCCATCGTTGCCACTTGCTGACGATTCAGACGCTGTGTGAGAAGCTGTACCTGAGCTTGCAAAAGCTCATGCTCGCCGCGCATTCCTACTTCAACGGCGTTGCTCAAGTCGTTTGTCATCACTTCCATCAGCGCAATGGCCGAATCAAGCGCGATGACGCTTTTGTTTACCGCGAGAGCCTGATAATACGCTTTCGTAACGTCGCGCCTTATTTCGCGGATGGCCGACTTGCGCTGCCACTCGCTCGCGACGCGCCCGTGTTCCGCGATCCGCCGGGCATTGGTTATTCTGCCGCCGGTATAAAGCGGTTGATTAAGATTAAGGCCGACATTAAAAACATTGCCGGAAAGATTATTATTCGGCGCGGGAAGACCAAACGTCGCCATAAAGCCGCCAAGATCGGCCATAGGATTATCAGGCTGCGGGACAAGCCGCGTATAGGTCGCTTGCCCCGTAAGCGTAGGTCGGCGCGCGGTTGACGCTTCCTCGATAACGGCATCCATCTCGACCAACTTCTCGTTTGCGATCTCAATCCGCAAATTAGACTGCAAAGCCATGGCGATACACTGTTCAAGAGTGAGCGGCGCCTGCGCTAAAATCGGAACGGCGGAAATAATCGTCGCCACAAACATGCCAAACAAAAGTTTACGTACCCGTAAAATCATACTGCCCCCCTACTCCCTATTGTGACTCGGTTTTTCATTAATCCACGGTTTAAAGAAGATAAACAGGGATTCTACCACTTTATTGGTATCTATTTTCTCCGCCACGCCATCCCACGGTTCTTCCACAAGCATATTTTTGTAAACAGACATCTGAAGGAACGTTGCAATCATGATACAAATGGTTTCATCGTCTAACGGGACCGTCAACGTGCCGTCCTTTTGAGCTTTGGCGATAACTTGCACCATCAAATCAAAAGTCTCTTTTTTACGCGCGATGGACATTTTCAACAATTCTTCGTGCTTGGTCGCCGCAGACATGGCGCCCATTATCGACAAACTGGAAGTAAACGCGCTGTAAATGCTGCCGCCTCCAAAAGTTCTGTCGTAAAACACGTGCACAAACTCTTTGATCGTCTCAAGAAAAGAAAGATCGCGGTCGACGATTTCCATATATTTTTCGTGTATAAGCTGTTGCTCTCTTATCGTCATATATATAAGCAACGCTTCTTTATCTGAAAAGTAGTGGTAGATAGACGCTTTGGAAAACCCCGCTTCTTTCGCGATATCCTCAAGCCGCGCGTTTGCGTACCCGTCTCGCGCTATGACCCTAAGGGCCGCGTCCATTATAAAACCGCGTTTTGTGTCGTTTACAGCCTCTTTGCGCATCAAAACCGGGCATGTAGGGCATACATCCTCTGCTCCCGCCCCATTTGCGACGCCGGGACAAGGCGGTGGATGTTCGGAAATTCCGTCCGCCGAGACATTTTTTGTAACTCCATCAACAAAAGCCTTCATGAAACACCTCCATTTTTTTGACATTTTATACGATAAACACGTTTTACCCTATAAAATGCTTTACAAATTTCAAATATTTTACCCACAAGACCAATATTTTTGACTCTTCATCCTTAATATAACACTTTTTTTCTAAAAAATCAAATATTTTTTGAAAAAATCATTTTTATTTAAAAATATTGGACTCAAGAACCATAAATTGGGCTCAAAGCCGATGATTTTGTACCGCAAGCAATAATATTTGACTGCAAGTCAATACTGTCGACTTTTGGTTGAAAGGGTGGAAGAGATGAAGCGGTTTTTTTAAAAATAGCCTTAAACCCAAATTTTCCGTTAGGATTAGGATGCTTTTTAAAAACCATTTTTTTAAAAAGGTCCGCCTAACCCTCTGATGCCGCTCCGTAAAGTTTGGGACAACAAAGGGTCGTATGAATGGATAGGGCGATGTTCATTCTATTAACCCGGCGGCAATTGATTTCAACGTTAGAATCGAAGCCTTTAAAGTCTTTAAAATCTAATTCTTTTTTGGTGACAGGGGCTCAAAGCTCACTCTCTCAATCAAACGGCAGGATGTACACTGTACATCCTCACTCACTTCGAGCATAGTCCATCTCCCGTAACGCCCCCATGTTAAGTTAAAACCAAGGGGCTGTCTCAAAAGCCGTCATTGCGAGCGCCCAGCCCACCCCGTCATTGCGGGCTTGACCCGCAATCCCCAACGACAAGAT
>JAITUP010000266.1 GCA_031286265.1 Chitinispirillales bacterium
AGGGAGGGGGGTTAAGGTGAAGTTCGTGGGGAAGAAGGCGCTGTGTACATTGGGGTGACTTTATACTGGGGGTAGTGATTGTAGGGGTGGGGGGGACGCGCGGGGGTCACACCCCCTCCGTCCCCATATAAAAATTTTGATTTTAAGAAGGTTCTAAAAGCTCCCTCGAATGAAAAAGCAAAAATTAGGCAACAGCGACTTAGAGATTACCCGCGTAGGCATCGGCGCCTGGGCCATCGGCGGTTCCTGGCAGTGGGGCTGGGGCCACCAGAACGACGACGATTCTATCGCCGCGATCAGACGCGCCGTCGATCTCGGTGTCAACTGGATCGACACCGCTCCCGTATACGGTCTTGGACACAGCGAGACAATCGTTGGCAAAGCCATTAAGGGAATGAAGGATAAACCGTATATTTTCACGAAATGCGGCCTGCGTTGGGATGAGAGAAATAATGACAAGCGCGAAGCCCGTAGCTGTCTCAAGGCGGCAAGTGTCCGCAAAGAAGCGGAGGACAGCTTGAAGCGGCTTGGGGTTGATGCCATCGACCTCTACCAGATTCACTGGCCTAATCCCAACGGGGATATTGAGGAGGCTTGGACGGAGATGGTGAAGCTTCAGGAAGAGGGCAAGGTGCGCTGGATCGGCGTGTCTAATCATTCCGTGAAGCAGATGGATCGGCTGATGAAAATTGCCCCGATAACATCGTTGCAGCCGCCATACAACTATATCAACAGGACGATTGAGGCGATTACCCTCCCATACTGCCAAGACAATAACATCGGCGTGATAGTCTATTCTCCCATGGCTTCCGGCTTGCTGACCGGCAGGATGACGGCGGAGAGGATCGCGGCGATGCCGAATGACGATTGGCGCAAGTATGATTTTAATTTTACGGAGCCACAGTTATCCCGCAATTTAAAAATAGTGAAAGTCATGGCATCTATCGCCGAAGCGAGAGGCGTCCCTACCCCCCAAATTCCGATAGCTTGGGCGTTAAAGCATCCGGCGGTGACGGCGGCAATTGTAGGTAAAAGAAAACCGGCGCATGCCGAAGAAGCCATTGGCGCGGCGGATTTGGTTGTTAGTGATGAGGAATGGGCGAAGATTCCGTGTTTTTCTTGGCCTCATCATTAGAATCATTTTTTTAATCTTTCTATTTTGCAGCCTCCCCTGAATTATATTTATGCTTTGTATCGTGGGATCAATATACTTGGCGAGGGCTTTGATGCAACCACTTGTAGGTTTAATAATGGGTTCCGTTTCCGATTGGGATACGATGCGTAACGCGGCGGATGTTTTGGACGAATTAGGGGTCGTTTACGAACCTATGGTCGTCTCGGCTCACCGTACGCCCGATAAGATGTTTGAGTATGCCGAGAAAGCGGAAGATCGCGGGATCGAAGTGATTATTGCCGGCGCGGGCGGCGCGGCGCACCTGCCGGGGATGACGGCATCCAAAACGGCGCTGCCGGTGATTGGCGTGCCGGTGCGGTCGAAAGCGTTGAGCGGGATGGACTCGTTGCTGTCAATTGTGCAAATGCCTGCCGGTATTCCGGTCGCTACAATGGCTATAGGCGAGGCCGGCGCGGCGAACGCGGGGGTCATGGCCGCGGCCATTTTGGGGAACAAGCATCCGCATATCAAAGCCGCGCTTAAGGACTATCGCAAGAAAATGGTAGAAAGAGTGGCATCGAATTCCGATCCGAGGGTAGGAGGGTGACGGCTATGTCGGCGAGCAAAAAAACGGCAGCCGCGGACGACCCGAAAGACCGTTTCATTAAAATAGGCATCATCGGCGGCGGCCAGCTTGCCCGGATGCTTGCGCTCAGCGGACACCCACTCGGGATCAATTTCGTAACGCTCGAACCGGCGGCGGACGCGTGCGCGGCGGCGGTGGCGGAGCATGTGATCGGCGACTATGACGATCGCGGCAAATTAGAAGAATTTGCGTCAAAAGTTGATGTCGTTACATACGAATTTGAAAACGTTCCAGCCGAGAGCGTGAAATACCTGTCCGAAAAAAAGTTGCCCGTATACCCGCCACCGCAGGCGCTCGCGGTGTCACGCGACCGACTGAAAGAAAAAACGCTATTCAGAGAATTAGGCATCCCCACACCAAATTTTTCCGCGGTAGGCAATATCGAAGACTTAAAAACGGCGGTTGAAACAATCGGCTTGCCGGCCGTCCTCAAGAGCCGTACGCTGGGCTATGACGGAAAAGGGCAGGCGGTCATCAAATCCAAAAACGAAATCGAAAACGCGTGGGAACGGGTGGGCAAGGTCGATTGTATTCTCGAGGGCTTCATCGCTTTTACAAGAGAAATAAGCGTGATTGCCGTAAGAAGCCGTGAGGGTGAAATACGGTATTATCCGGTGAGCGAAAATACACACAAAAACGGTATTCTGCACGTTGCCATACATAGCCCAAACGACCCGCTGCAAAGCCTCGCCGAGGACTACGGCAGGCGCCTTCTTGAACATTTGGATTACGTAGGCGTCCTCGCGTTAGAGCTATTTGTCGTGGACGGTGCTACGTTGATGGCAAACGAGATCGCTCCCCGCGTCCACAACACCGGTCACTGGACAATTGAGGGCGCCGCCACAAGCCAGTTCGAAAACCATATCCGCGCGGTCGCCGGTTTGCCGTTAGGTGGGACGACAGTGCCAAACTCCTGCGCCATGGTAAACTTCATAGGTGAGATTCCCCCCGCCGCGTCAGTCTTGGAAATCAAAGGCGCTCATTTTCACGACTACGGGAAATTCGCCAAGTCAGGAAGAAAGTTAGGGCACGCCACAATCTGCAGGAACACACGGAACGATGTGATTGCGGGTGTGGATGAAATTTTAGCGTTGTCGGATATTTCGTAAAAGATGGAGTTGAAGTTTTTAAAACATCTTTTTTTTGCTGTCCCGAAACACCAGCCATTTCCTCAAAGCAAAATTTCCAATAAACCCAATCCCCGAAGCGATCAATTTCGCGCCGCTCCAGTGCGTGTTAAAAAACGGCACCGTCTTGATTAGGAGATGGGTGACACTGTAATCCACAAAGCTCATTATCGATACAACGAGAGCATACAAAAATATTTCCGCACCTGCGCTCCAGCGTGATTTATGCCTGAAGAGTATCGCTATACACAATAGGTAATTAACCACGGCGGATGCAACCGCCGCCGCGATAATCGCGTTGTTTAGCGCCACACCGGCCTGCGTCAAGCCGACAAAGCAAACATTATTCACAACAAGCGACATCGTTCCGATAAACAAATAAATCAACACCATCACCGGAAGTGGAGCGGTATGCGCACCGTAGTGGAAGACGCAATATAAAGCGCGGACACCGTCCTTCCAACTGATTTTCTTGCCTTCCTCGTAAGTCCGCGGATTATAGGATATCGCGCATTCATATACCCGGCAGCCGGCCTGCGCCACTTTAGCCGTTATCTCCGGCTCAAAACCAAAACGCTCTTCTTTTAACGTCGGCGCGATCTTTTGAATAACTTCGCGGCGAAATAGCTTGTAGCACGTCTCCATATCCGTGATGTCCAGATCAGTAAACAGGTTCGACAAGGCCGTAAGAGTTTTATTCATACCGGTATGCCAATAATAAAGCACCCGCCGGGTATCGGGCCGTAAATAACGCGAACCGTACACCACGTCCGCCCGCCCATCCAATATCGGCTCCAGCATCTGTAAGTAATCCGCCGGATTGTACTCGGTATCGGCATCCTGTATGCCCACAAAATCACCGGTAGCATGAATAAACCCACTACGCAAAGCTGCGCCCTTGCCACGATTCTTCTCATGCTGAAAAATCTTTATCTCACGATGCCTCTCCGCCAATCCTTGCAATATAGGCCAACTGCCGTCAGTAGAAGCGTCGTCCACCACGATAATCTCGATACGAAAATTTTGCGAATTGGCAAAATCAAAAATCCTGCCGATACACGCGCTTATAGTCCGCTCCTCATTGAAACATGGGACTACGAGAGAAAGTGTATAGTTCATAAAAATTCCTGCTTGAGGTAAAACTCATTTAATGTAATATAATATATGTGCGCATATTATTGCTATTCGGCTGATTTTGATAAGCCGATAAGTGACTGCCCTAGTCGTTTTGGAGCATCACATCGTTTTCACAACCCAATGGCCGCCTTTTGCGGGGCCGACACGTTCTATCAGTCCCAAATCCTTTAATACGTGTATGTTTTTTTCCACTCCGCGGGTAGTTAATCCGATTTCTTCAGCAATAGTTTTTGCGCTGATAGTTGGTTTTAATCGCATAATATTCATTATTTTTTCACTTGTTTTATTTTCGCTAAATTCAACGTTGTTTTCTACGACACTACCGGCATCTATTACGATGTTTTCAGCATTTTCACCGTACTCCCCTGCATTTTCACCGAACTCATCCGTATTTTCACCGAACTTTTCACCGTACTCCCCTGCATTTTCACCGAACTTTTCACCGAACTCACCGATATCCGTGTCAAAACCTATCATCACCTCATTCGAGCGTATTCGGTAGAAAGGCTCTGGCTTTCCCCACTCCTTGCAGGTGGTGGCCATTTTTTCTACTCCGCGCCCCCAAGCCTCGATTTGCCCGGAACGGAAAAACGTAGAAGCAATTAGCGGATTGTAGGGTTTGGATGTGTGCGGCATGAAAAGATCCGCCTCTGTCCAGTTTTCGGGTAGCCTGCCGTCGTTGTAAATCAGCATTTTGTCCGGATATATATGGATATGGATCGGGTTGCCGGTGCTGTAGTCCCTATGGACGATCGCGTTCAAAACGGCCTCTCTGAACGCGGTACGGGGAACGGGGTAGTTCTCTATGCGCTGCAGTCCTTTGTAGCTGATTATTCCTTTGAAATATTTCAGATAAATCAGTTCCTCCGTCTTATCGGCCATTGTTATCAACGGGCCGTGAATTTCGTCCTGATGCAACAGGTCGGCGGCGTTTTCGAAGAAGCCCACCTTTATATAGGCGCCCGGCACCCAATTTTCCGGGTCCTGGTGAAACATCAGTAGCGCCGCGCGTTTAATGTAGTCGCCTTCGACTAGTCGCAGGTTTTTCAAGAGCATTTCATCCGTAATTTCTAAATCCTGAGCCGTCAAACGTGCGCTGCCGATTGCCTTGCGGCGGAATGCCTTGAACGCGCCGCTTTCAAAGTCATCCAAACCAATATATGGAACGGGAATGCCATCCCATGTCTTGCCTTGCTTGCGCAGCATAAATTCGTCAAGCGCGGCGCCAGTCAATTCCTGCGTGGTGCTTCCGGTGCGTATGTAATACACCCCGCGATAGCTGATAGGAAACGGATACGCACCTACGTTTATAGCAATGTAGTGCTTGCCATCCGATTCATGCACATTAATATCGGTAATAATCGCCATTGCGCTCTTGATTTTGTTGGGCAAATCCTCCAATAACTTTTTTGTACCGGTAACGCCAATAATCGCGCCGTCGTCCCGTCGGCCTATTTCCAATACCCCGCCGGATGCATTGGCGAACGCGCATATTGTCCGCATATATTCATCCTGCCATGCCTCTTTCCACTCGATCTTAGAATTTTCCAAAACCATCCCTCCATGCGTCCGTTTATTCCGCTATCTTATCTGTTGAATATAATTTAGTGCAACAGGGAAAAATGTAGCCAAAACAATTTAGAACCGGAAAAATGCTATCTTGCTTGGTGGATTGATCAATAAAAAACGATCAAAAGTAGCCCACCCTCTCACTTTTTTGCCACCAGCAATAAATTAGACGGCAGTCCAAAAAACTTTGACGATACTAACTCATACTTTTTTATCCCATTCTCCGCACACAGCCTCCTCAGCCCGCCGCGAGTCAATAGATTCAAATTTTCCTCAAGAGCGAAAAACGAATTGCCGAAAACTTTTAATATCTTCCTGTGAAGCTTCTTAGGCAACCAGTGGATAAGCGGTAACAATGTGTGAAATTCCACTGGATAATATCGATTGGGTGTGGTGATGAAAACGTATTTTTTTGCCACCCTGAAGCACTCGCTGATAAACTTGCTCTGATTTTGAGCCGTACCGACATGCTCAATCACTGCGGATGAAAAAACAAGATCAAACGTGCCGTCCTCAAACGGCATATCGAGAGCCGTGCCACGCACAAACTTCAATCCCTTATATTCCTCTTCCATCCAACTCGCGTCGTCGTTGGAAAACGCGGTGATTCTATCGGAATAAGGATAATGTTTCTCGAAAAAGTTAGACAATATTAAAGCGCGGTTAGCTGTAACGCCAACATCGATTATTGAATCTAAATTTTCCAGATCTATTTTTTGAGATAAAATTTTGTATATCTTTTGCCTCGCGCTATATACCATCCTGTCGGCGAGAGACCCCTCTTTGGCGGAAGTGTAGGCGTGTTTTACATTGGATGAAGGAGTTTTCAGCATATCAAACCGTTTTTCCTTTTTAAGTTTGTCTAAATTATTTCAAAGGCTCTGGCTTTCCCTATTCCTTGCAGGTGGCGGCCATTTTTTCCACTCCGCGCGCGCCTCCAAGCCTCGATTTGCCCGGAACGAAAAAACGTAGCGGCAATCAGCGGGTGGGGTTCTGGTGACTCACAACATATAGTATAATTGATAATACTGTAATAATGCAAATATTTATTTGTTTCATTTTCACTATCATCCCATAGCCTGTGGAAACGCCCTGCTCAGTGAACGCGTAAGGCATTTTTCTTATGCCGTCACGTCCCTTTGAAGTCACAATTTGTGACTTCAAAGCTAAGCCGTCGAATTCATTTTTGGTAAGCTGAAAATAAAAATCAGGCGGAAACCTGCCAATATTTCTCTTAACCGCCTGATTTAGGGCCTTAACTTCAACTTGATACAACTCCGCCAAGTCCCTGTCCAGCATGACCTGCAACCCCCGGATCGTGAAAATTCGGGATTCTATCTCGCTTGCGGTTGATTTTAGTAAGTTTGGCATTTATGGTCTTCCATGTTCAAAAAAGGAGCTTTATTCTGTATAAAATAATATCCGGCAAACCGCGGAGCGTTGAAAATATATATTGTATTGTTTTTGTAGTGTAGAATAATGAAAAAATTGACATAAAAATATAAATGCGCGAGAAACGCGACAGGTGTTAAAAAAGATTGGAAAAATATAAAAAAGGCATTGACACACGCTAATCCATAATATAGCTTTATTAAAGAATGTTGGAATAATGTATTGACATGTTATTGAAAGTATTGAAAAATTGGGCTGGAGGATTTTTGTCTGAAAATATAGATTCAGAAAACAAGCCGATAATCGTATTTATTAATCAATAGAAAGGAATTGGCATGAAAAAAGTGTTGTTTTTATTAAGCGTACTAATTTTATTAACATTCGTAGTAGCAAATTGTGACGATAATACTGTGATGGGGGGCGAAAACAATGATAACGGATCGCTTAAACTTGATCCAGTGATAGAAACACAAATAAAACAAGATTGGTTGGAACAATTCGGTTCATCACTATCAACTGTTAATTATTATGGTACCCACAATGGTTATGTTGCGTTTTTTTTGCCGGGTGCCGATGCGGTGGTGGTAACTGTTGAGATTGCGGGTACTATCTTTCGATATGGCAGTGATGGGACAATTTATCTTTGGAGAGATGGCTCTTTTTATGATATGATTGACGCTTATGAGCAGGGTCTAGTGAATTCTGAAAATATTAGTGAATTAGCTGAAATCCATAAGATAATCACGGGGTGGGAATGAAATTCCGCTTAACTAATGGCATTTTAATATTAACGTTCAAAACGTTAGGGTTCGAAATGGAGCCAAATTAACGCTTAATGCGGTGGGTAATATTTTTATAGGTAGTGACTTTGAGGTAGAGCCGGGGGCAGGATTTGAAGTAAATACAATTAGTCATTAACAGGGTGTGCGAATTATTCCACCGTTTTTTGAAAGTTAAACCCTATTTGGGTACAGGAGCGAAATATGACTGATGAAGAAGCCGATGCGCTCGACGAGTATTACACGGAAAATACAGTTATTAAAAATATGATATGGTTATCGTATGAATTGATGGCGCATAAAGGATTTTACGTCGCTTAACAAACGGTATACGCTCCGCCGCCCATTCGGGCGGCTCCGGGCTTCGCCACATTTTGCCGGACAAGCCGGCAAAAACGTCATATACCTAGAACGTTATATGAAATGAGAGCAGAATGACTGACGAAAAGAATATAAATAACTATAATACAGAAAGATAATATATTAATTTGATGGATAGACCAAGTATGCTACTCGGCAAAAACAAAGGATGGTAAGCCGCATGGATACAGCAATGCAAAACGAAATTGATTTAATAAAAAATAGTATACTGCAGATAGTTCCCGCAGAAACGATCTATTTATTCGGATCTTATGCCACTGGAATGCAAAACGAAGGAAGTGACATTGATATTTATGTAGTTGTATCGGATGATACTACGAATTTGATTGAACTACAAGCTGAAATTCGAGGGCTTCTTTGGAAGAAAAAATCTGTCCCGCTTGACTTACTCATTGGGCGTTCAAGTGTGTTTAATCGCAGAAAAAATGGGCCGACGCTTGAAAGAGTTATTGCCCAGGAAGGAACTATATTGCATGACAGCTGAATATGTTGCCGAATGGTTTAGTTTTGCAGATATGAGTTTAGCTTCTGCAGAGTTTTTATGCGGAATGCACCCGCAACCGCTAGAAATCATTTGTTATCATTGCCAACAATCAGCTGAAAAGTATCTTAAAGGATACTTAATTCACAACGGAATCATGGAACCGCCGAAAACCCACAATTTAGATAACTTATGTGAGCTATGTTTTGATTTTGACGATTGTTTTAAAGAAATCGAAGTAGCATGTAATATACTGACAGCATACGGTGTTCAACCACGATATCCAAACGAGATGGAAATATTTGAATACGACATGCTAAAAGCGCTTGAATATGCTCGAAAAATACGAGATTTTAATCCGCTGGCAAAGTTACGCAGTATATTAAGCAAAAATAACAGTAATGATGGGTAAGCGCTCAACAAGCGATAGTTGATAAGTCAATGATTTATTTTTGATATTATTTTACTTAGGGGCAATGTAATGAATTGGAAAAACATGAACTTTATAATTTTTATCTTTCTAATCTTCATATGTAATTGTACACGTTCACAGATAGAGAATCATAGGCAATTGGAAAAAATATATGGTCAGTATGCAATTATTAAAGATATGGAAAATAAAAAATACTATTTAATTGATAATACAGAAGAATTAGAGATACTCTTTTCTGCTTTATTATTTGCAAAGGAATTAAAAGAGGCTGCTAGTCATTATATTTATGTTATAGATAATGGTATGTATAAACATCGGTTCCGTTATTTTGATAACACTACATTATATACCGATTGGGGAGAAAGCGTACCTCTTGAATTAGTTTATACAATTAGAGCATTATTAGATGATAACAAAGAAATAAATCATTACAATTTTTATGCAAATAACCCTATGAACCATAAATATTTAATTGACAAATTGAATGAGGAAGAAGGGTTATATTTTTATTTTCCTTATCATAATACTGATGATTTATATTCATATATTACATTAACTTACAAATGTACCATAGATCATCCTGAAAGGTTTAAAGATGGAAACATTTATCTTGATAGTGTATTTATTCCTGTAATAAATTATTTAGATGAGAGAGGAATATTATATAAAACCTTAGATGCTAGATTATTCTCTTCTTCCCCAGCACGTGGATATACGCCAAAGCACTTTGGAAGATCGGTTGTGATATTGCTTAATTATTTTTTGGATAATAAAGCTTTTGATGAAATAACGCAAATTATACAAGACAGTACTAATGATACACCTTTTTTAATTGATGAGAAACCAAGCGGACAAGTTTATTATACAGAAAAGCCAACTTTCCCAATAAACATGATATCCATAAATAAACTATTAGAGGATGATATAGAGAAAATAAAGGAAAAATATAATCTAAAGTAACCCAACGTATAACAAACGGTATGTGTTCAGCGCCTGTTCGGCGCTTTGGGTTCCGTAAAAACGTCATATACCTGGAACGTTATGTGAAATGGGAGCTAAAAAAGATTTGAAAAATATAAAAAAAAGGTATTGACATATATCATGTGCAAATATTATTTATAGAGAATGTTGGTTCAAGATCGTTAGCGACAACGGTTGTTGCATTTAGAGTTAGGTGACGCGTGGCTAGAATATTTACACACCAATCATTGTTTACAGAGGGGAACCTCGCGCTTGCGCTTGCCCCGGCGTTGACGCCTGTGGGGGTCGTCTGCGATCCCAATTTCTTCCGGGGGTTCGCGGCATATCCTCAGGTGCTGGCGCGGGGGCTTTTGGTGCTTGCGGATGTGGCCGCCACCCGCTATTTCAACTACACGCCGGTCGCCCTGCGCGACCCGGTTTTGTCCGCGCAGGGGGACAGGCTCCGCGCGGAATGCTTTTCCGCGTGCAACGGCGTATACGCAAGGCTCGATTTGCTGCAATCCGGCTTTGACGGCAAGATCGCGTTTGGGACGACGAATGTGGATATCGGGATGGAGCTGCGGAAAGCGTTGACGCAAATCAAACAGCAGGACAAACTTCATGTCAATATCGGCGAGGACGGTTTAACGGCTTCTTCTATCAGCCGCCCAAGCGAGTATGTTACCCGTATCAATGAAACAATACACGAAAGACCCGTGCAAATGCCGGACACATGGGTTCGCGCGTTAGGAAACGCCGCCGGAATCCACCGAAACATGAAAGCGGTTTTCACGTTGAAAGGAGCGCAGGCGCAAGCGTTTGTGGCTTCACTGCCGCCCGCTACGGGAAAAACCCAATCCGGCTGGCTGACGCCGCTGCGTACCGGCGCGAAACTGATGCCGCGCCGCACGCCTGACGCCGCCTTCGTATCCGGCCTGCACCGTTTAAACGCGTTAAAGCGCATAATGACCAATATATCGGGTATGATATTTTATATGCCATCAGACGGAGAGGCGGGGCCGTTTATGGCGGAAGTCGAATTACCGTCTACGCGGCTCACCGTCAGCCTGACCGCCGAGGCGTGGCGCGGCTATTCGGGGGAAGGTTCTCTGCTCGAATCGCTCGCGCATCAGGAGGTAGTGGAAGACGCGGAGTCCATAAGCTCCTTGCTGGGATTTGACGCCGTAGTCAACGAAAAGCTGATAGCATGCAAGTGGAACATGGACGCGAGCCGGTTACAGGCCGCTTTAGCCGTCCTCGCCGTTTCGGGGAAGTTGGGGTTCGACGCGCACGACCAAGCCTATTTTCACAGAGAACTGCCCGACGATCCTGATCGGGTGCTGAAAGACAATCCCCGTTTAGTCGCCGCGCGAAAGTTGACCGACGCGATAAAAAGCATCGGTGAAAATCGATGGGGCGTATCGTCCAACGAAACGGAGTACATCGTTTTTTATGACCCGGCGCAGGGCGCGCAACAAGCGAAGTGTACCTGCACATGGTATTTGAACCATCAAAACAAACGCGGGCCGTGTAAACATATTTTATCGGTGCAACTGAGGGAGGAAATGTTATGAATCAAGAATTACTGGAAGCCGTCGCGATCGCCAAAGAACTTGGCTGGGAGAATGTCACGCCGGAAAATCTTTTGAGTTTGCCTGTGGGAACAGCCGGGCAAAAGCGGGCGGCGCTTGCCGGGCTGAAAAGCGGTGAATGGGGCGAATACGGTCAATTAAAAAAGAATAAATACGGCTACCGCAGCTATGTTGATATGGATGAGGACAACCTTGCGTTATTTGCCATCCGGGTCGGTGTGAGCGCGCGGAGAGCCGGCGATATTTCACACAGTGCAGACAGCAAAATGCTTGTGGATGTTATTGCCGAGCGCGGCGCGAAATACGCGGCTAATTTTATCACTCACGCTTGCGTGTCTGGCCGGGGAGTCCGTGAACATTTAGAATCGATAGTCGTGTATCTTGTTGACCGGTTGGATTTGGAGATTCCGCAAAATCCGGAATATATAGAGAACTGGTCTCGGTGCGCAGACATCGCCATCGATTTGAAAGACCAGCCTGCATTAGCCGGCGCCGCCAGCGATTACCTCAAATATGGCGGGATGGATCGTGATAGGACGGATTTGCCAAGCCTTGAATTGATACAAAAACATTTTGTAGAACATATCGTGACCGGTGTCGCGGTAAACGCGCCTGTTACGGGTTTTTTTGGAGCGGTGTTTGTTGCCGGGGTAAAACTTGGCTGGTTGCTCCACGAAAAGGCCATTGAGCTGGTGTTCTCGGCGTTAGACACGTCAATCCGCCCCATTGATCGCAAGGTTTGGTTGAATGTATTGGATGAAATAGGCATCACTGCTGAAGAAATATGCGCTCGCACACAAGCGCTGATTCCCTTGATGTCAAGCGGTGGCGATATCGTAATTACGCGGTTTGCGCCGACGCTTATCGCGGGAGCCGATGAAAAACTGTTGACCGAAGTGCTTTTATCCGCTTTTTCCGCGACGACTAAAAAAGCGAGGCTGTTGGTGTTGAAATCAGCCCTTGAGCGCCCATGCCCGGAAAACGCGGAAGAGCTGGCCTCATGGTTGTCCATATTGGCAAGTGACAAAGACAAATCTGTCGCAACGCTTGCGGGGCGGTTGATAAAGCATTGGAAAATAAGCGCCGAAATTGTAAAGGAAGATGAATCTGTAATACAGGGGATGTGGCAGAAAACGCCGCCTGTTTGGAAAGTCCCGCCTTTTGAGCTTGGAGAAGTTTCACCGGAAGCCTTGACAGATCTTGCCACAAAATACATCATCAATCGACAAAAGGGCATTGGCTATATAACGGAGGAACACTTTTTAGCTATGGCAAACGCTTTGGCGCATCAAAATCCTGAAGCGGCCCGCGCCAGCCTGCGTGGATTATGCGACCATCTAGATGATTTCTTCGTTCATTGGATAAAAGGCGAAAAAAACCGGGGCTATGGTTTTGATACAGATGAAAAAGGCGGCATCAAGCGCCCAAGAACAGCGCGGGACTATGTTGTCTGTTTCCAACTTGACAAATTGCCTTGCCTGCTGTCAACGCCAAGCCTTGTCGATTTAACCGTTACCGTCCCCGATTTAGCCTCGCGCCTGACTCGGTATCAAGAAATGGGTATAGACGCGCTCGAAGCGGATTTATTTCTTGCGCTGACAAGGCTTGACAGTAAAACAAAAACTCCGGAATCCGTCAAAGCGTTGGAAAAATTAGACGTTCCTATTTTGTTGCAATCGGGAAAGAAGATGTCGCTCACGGCGGGGAAAGCGGCGCTTCTGTATTTAGATGATCCAGTGAAAGAAACAGCTGCAAATGTCAAACTCAAATCGTGGGGAGAGATCGAAGTGGATATCACCATGCCGGACTCTCTAAGCAGTTTTCCGAATCGATTTAGCAAGCCTAAATATGGTGGACTCAAGATTTATTATTTGTTCTCGATTTTTCCACTCTGGGGTGACATCGCATTATATGATGTCCGGTGGGACGAGGGGGGGTCGGATCACGAAAAAGGGCTCGTCCTGCGACAAGTAGCTCGGCGAGCCGCCCACTTGCCGCCCGGCGCTTCTATCAATCTTTTGGCGGCGCAGCGTTCCTCAACACACCATGCCCAAGAGGATTCCATGCTGGCGGTTACGGAGGCATGGGAACGCGGTTTGCTCCGCCCCGGCGTGGCGGATGTTTCCCTTTTAGATTGGGCTATAAGGGAGCCCTCTCATTTGGCGGCGCTAGCTACGGCTCTTGACGGCATTGCCCGCGACGGATTGCTTTCCGTCGTGTGGCCGATATTGGACGACCTGATCGCCGTGTCCTTGAAAGCGCCCCGGCTTCTGTCGGGAACCGCCGAACTTACCGAGTTGGTTGATGCCTTATTGCCGGAAGTACAATCCGCTGTCGAAAAAGGAATCGCGGATAAAACCGCCTTCGATTTGCCGGCTGTTCGCTTGCTTGCTCAAAAAAGCGGTTCATCCCGCGCGGTGGCCGCGGCGCGGAAGGTTGTCAATTCACTGCCGCCCGCGCAAAACACGCCCGCAAAAGAAGATGCTTCCATGCCGGTGATGGAGACGCCTTTTGGCAAAATTTGGCCTGCGCGTAAAACGAAAGCTATTATACTTGACGACGGCGTTACAGTTAAAGTTGATTGGGCTAACACGGAGCCTCAGTTGTTCCTATTTACATTGACTTTGCCGGGTATCACAGATCGGGTTTTTCAAGTGGTTAAAAGGTGGTATAGCGATCTGGAACGCGAGGAGCAATACGAAGCATATTCCCTCTCCCACGATGCCGCTACTACCGCGTTTGCCTATAACAAGGGAGAACTAGTCTGGCTACATTGGGATACGAAGGCAAAAGCGATGGTCGTCGGAATGAACGACGGTCCTTTGAAAGGAGCAAAAGCGCCGCCGCTGTCGATGTCTCAGCTTACGGTGGCTATCGGCCTGCTCGCGCAGGATGGCGACGCGGTACACTTCGCGCCGTCGTTTCTCAAAAAATCTATCAAAAGCGGGAAGATTGACGAAAATGTAGTCCGCATAGCAACCCGTACCCTTTTGCAAAGCCCCGTTGTCAGTCCGGCCAAGCTTGTGCGCATCCTTGAAAAGGATATAAAGCTGCTACCAACGCTTTGGCCCATGCTCACAGAATGTATAAAACACGCCGGCGCATTGGCGGCAGCAGGAGAAAATCCGCCCGTTTGGATCAACCGTGTGCTTGATATAACCCTGCGCTATTCCCCATACTTGGCAGAAGCCGCAAAACGCGGATTCATACCGGCAGACGACGCGCAGTGGCCGGGATTATTGGAAATGGCTTCCTCAAAAGCAAAGTCAACAGCCGTCGGAAAAGCGAAAAAACTATTGACGCTGCTTGGATGAGAATGTTTTTTTGAAGCCGTCTCAAAAGGCGTCCCTTGTTGAGACGTTTGGACTTTAGGCGCCCCGATAGGGATGGCTCTATCGGTAGAAAAAGGAAGATTTTTATGATGAATAAAATTTTAGTAACATCTGCGCTTACAATGCTTGCGATGTTGTCTATCACCTTGCCTGTATATGCGAATATATATGTAGAGGTAACCATAGATGGGGCAAGTGTGAATTTTGACGGGCAACATCCAGTAATAGTTGATGGACATGTCTTTATACCCGTTCGCGGCGTATTTGAGCCATTGGGCTTTGATGTTGATTGGCATGAGTCCGGTGAAATCCGTCGTATTATAATAAGAGAGAGCGGTGGTGATAGTGATATGGTATTTAATATTGGAAACGGAACTATAACCAACGCTGTAGACACAGTAATATACAGATCTGATGTACTCCCTCAAATTATAGACGGGGCTATTATGTTCCCAGTTGGCGCCATGATTGCATTTATTAATCATTTTGACCATTATGCGACTTGGAGTACATGGAGTACAGCACTTTTCTCATTAAGTGTTTTAAGCTCGGATTTAAGGGAAGATATTATGCGGATAATGAACGAAGAAGCAAACAGAGTACGCGAAAGAGGGGAGCATGTTGTTGTACTTGGGCCTGAGCATTTGGAAGTAGTTCGATCTTACCCCATACTTCCTGGTAGACCGGGGGGTAGAGCTTATACTATACTTTATGTTATGGTAGATGGAGAGGTTGTTACCATAGGTAAGTCGGGTTTTTTCAGCAATAGCCGAACACGTGATATATTTGATCATAGCAAATCGCGGACACGTTATCTACATTGGACAACCCAGAGGCCGCCGTCGACGCCGAGAGTCATCATTCCAGTGTACCATATTCAACTTTTTGATGATGAAGTATTATTATTAAAAGAGCGGTTTTCGCGTCCACGTTAATACTATTCTCAACTTAATCGTGTAAGCATATAGCTGGAAACGGCAGAATATCAAAGGCAGCATTAAAAATGAAAATATAAAAAAGGCATTGATATATATCATGTGCAAATATTATTTCTAAAGGCGTCCCTTGTTGAGACGTTTGGGCTTTAGGCACCCCGACAGGGGTGACTCTATCGGTAGAAAAAGGAAGATTTTTATGATGAATAAAATTTTAGTAACATCTGCGCTTACAATGCTTGCGGTGTTGTCTATCACCTTACCTGTATATGCGAATGACATGGTAACCATAGATTGGACAAGTGTGGTTTTTGATGGGCAACAAGTTGATGGGCATGTGTTCGCCCATGTTTTGACTTTAGCATTACACCCGCCCGTATGGTTTTAGGATACGGGTTTTAGCGTAGGGGCGGGTTTTAAACCCGCCCTTGGTTTTAAAATGGGGGCGTTACG
>JAITUP010000028.1 GCA_031286265.1 Chitinispirillales bacterium
ATTAGGTTTTAGAATGGGGGCGTTACGGGAGATAGGCTATGCTCGAAGTGAGTGAGGGTGTACAGTGTACACCCTGCACTATGATTGAAAGAGGGAACTTTGAGCCCCTGTCACCAAAAGGTTTAAAAGATTTTGACTTTAATGTTTTGAAGTTGATTTTAACGTTGAAATCAATTACCGCCGGGTTAATATCACAATTTGCAGGGGCGGGGAGATGCCGTACCTCCCGCCCGGCCCGTGCTAATGCGTCAGATGCTTTATTATCGAGGAGAGAGTCGATATGAGAGTTAAAAAGTTGGTTTATGTGGCGGTAATTGCGGTGGTTTGTTTGAATTTCGGGGCCAACGCGATGAACGATAATGCGCTTGGCGTACGTATTTGCAGGGGTGCGGAACTAAACTATCAAAGGGCGCTTGGTGGCGGTACGCGGCTTGAACTTGGCGCTTCATGGGCTCATGGAGGCGATTTTTTCGGTTTACGAGCCAGCTATCACGTATTGCACAGAAACATCGAAGGCGGGTTCAATTGGTACCTCGGCCCCGATGCTTACATCGCCCTCACAAATGATCCGCAAGTTCACGGACGCTTTAAGCCGGGCATAGAACACGATTTTAACGTTTCGGGCGTACCCCTTCTAATATCGCTCGACGCGCCGATAGGAATACAAATAATACCGAGTACCGGCCTTTCATGGGATATCGGTCTAGGTATAAGGTGGACGTTTTGATTCGATGCCTATCACAGTTGCGCTATAATCGGGCGTATAATGTGTGGAATTACGTTACTGGAAACACGGGGTGACCATGGTGCAAAACGGGCTGGATATTACATCGTTGAAAAATTGCGTAACGGCATTAGAACAAAGTATCGCGATTTTTGGCGAGAATACTACAAACAGTGACGCGCGTATGAAAGACGTTTTGCGTTCGGGCGTTATACATAACTTTGAAACTGCCTACGAGTTATCTTGGAAATATATGAAAAAATGGCTCGAGGCAAATATTGAACCTAACATTGCCACCGGTATTTCTCGTAGAGAATTTTACAGAATCGCCGCAGAAAACCAACTCATATCAAATGTCAGAGATTGGTGGGATTTTCATGAGGCGAGAAACAGGACTTCACACACCTATAACGCGCTAACAGCCGAAGATGTTTTTAACGCGGCGCTCAAGTTCATTGTGACGGCAAAAGAATTTGTTACGGTTATAGAGGGGAAAATATGATAGCCATGAGCCCCGAAGAAGAAAAAATCATCGCCGGCATCATTGCCGAATTCGCGCCGGACTGTAATGTCTACGCCTACGGCTCGCGGGTCAAAGGGACAAACGGAAAAACATCCGATTTAGACCTGGCTTTCGCATTGCCTAACGGTGCGAAGCTGCCGTTTACACGCTTGGGCGACATCAAATACGCATTCAGCGAGTCCGATTTGATTTTCAGGGTTGATGTATTGGACTATAACGGCGTTGAAGAACACTTTCGCAAAATTATAGACAGGGAGCGCTTAGAGATCGTTGGCGTTCAGAAAGGGCGCTGAATTCGAAACTTCACCAAAAAAGATAAAACTTTTGAATTTGACTTTGCGCAGCGCATGAATTATTTTAACACTCTCTACTAATTTTTTTTGAGATTATCAAGGATATTAAGGAGCTAAAGGGCTATACTATGGCGTTGAATTTGGGTAATTTGAGTAATTCAAACGAAGGTTTGGATTTCAATGTCGTTGACCGCGCCGCGGACAACATCCGCGTCCTCACCGTTGCGATGGTCGAGAAGGCCAAATCCGGGCATCCGGGTGGCGCGATGGGTGGGGCGGACTTCATTAACATACTCTATTCGGAGTTCCTGAACTTCGACCCAAGCGATCCCGCGTGGCCCAATCGGGACCGGTTCTACCTTGATCCCGGACATATGTCGCCCATGCTCTACGCCGAGCTACTACTCTGCGGGCTGATGTCGATGGACGACATTAAAGATTTCAGACAGTGGGAGAGCGCCACCCCCGGGCACCCCGAGATGAACGCCGAGCGTATGGTCGACAACACATCCGGCCCGCTCGGACAGGGGCACGCGATGGGCCTTGGAGCGGCGATTGCCGAACGCTTCCTCGCCGCGCGGTTCGGCGAATGGATGGCGCACAAAACCTATACATTTGTATCTGACGGCGGAATACAGGAAGAAATTTCGCAGGGCGTAGGACGCCTCGCGGGGCACCTTGGAATGAGCGGCCTGATAATGTTTTTTGACTCGAACGATATCCAATTGTCAACCGATGTAGACGAGGTGACAAGCGAAGATACCGAAGCAAAGTATAAGGCGTGGGGCTGGAACGTCATGACTATCGACGGGAACGATCAGCATCAAATCCGGGAAGCCTTAACTATCGCTATTGCCGAGAAAGAACGCCCTACGTTGATTATCGGCAAAACTGTGATGGGAAAGGGGGCGCTTGGAAAGGACGGCACGTCGTTTGAGCGGAAGATATCGACTCACGGCCAGCCACTGTCGGGGGCGGGGGCGGACGTTGAGGCGACTATCAAAAACCTCGGCGGCGATCCGGCGGACCCATTTGTCATTTTCCCCGATGTCGCGGAGTATTATCGCAAGGTACTCGAAAAAAAGAAAGAGTACGCGCGCGCGAAAAAGGCCGAACAGGCTGAGTGGAAGGAGAAAAACCCCGAACTTGCCAAAAAACTTGCATCGTTTATGAAATACGAATTGCCGGAAATCGACTGGGAGAACATTTCGCTGAAGCCCGGAGCCGCCACCCGAGCGTCGTCGCACACAATTCTTGGTGTGTTTTCGGACAAGGTCGAAAATATGATCGTCTCATCCGCCGACTTGGCAAATAGCGATATGACGGACGGATTTCTAAAATCATCAAAAATTTTCAAAAAAGGCGATTTTTCAGGCGGATTCTTGCAAGCCGGTGTGGCCGAGTTGACAATGGCCGCGGTAATGAACGGTATCGCCTCGCACGGCGGAGTGCTCGCGGTATGCGGAACGTTCTTCGCGTTCTCCGACTACATGAAGCCCGCCATACGTATGGCCGCGCTAATGGAATTGCCGGTTAAATACGTCTGGTCGCACGATACGTTCAGGGTGGGGGAGGACGGCCCGACGCATCAGCCCATTGAGCAAGAAATACAGGTGAGACTGCTTGAGAAAATGACTATCCACGGCAGGCGCTGCATGTTGGTATTGCGTCCCGCTGACGCCGCCGAGACTGCCGCCGCGTGGAAATTGGCGCTTGAAAATTTTGACGGGCCGTCCGCGCTCCTGTTAAGCCGCCAAGTAATGGCCGATCTCCCGGCAAAACCGAAATCGTCGTCCCGCTTCGCCGACGCGATGAACGCGAAGTATGGCGCTTATGCCGTAGCCGAGGACGGCGATGATCCGCATCTGATATTGATTGCCAACGGCGCGGAGGTCATTACGTGTATCGAGAGCGCACAGGTTCTCAAAGAAAAACACGGCCTCAACGTGAGGGTGGTTAGCGCGATTTCGGAAGGGTTATTTAAGGATCAGTGCATCGACTACAGAGAGAAACTGATTCCGTTTGGCAAGCCGGTACTGGCATTCACCGCCGGTCTGCCCATAAATTTTGCGGAAATGGTTGGGCCCTTCGGCAAATCCGCCGGTCTCGACCGTTTCGGTGCATCGGCCCCGTTTAAAGTTCTCGAAGAAAAATTTGGGTACACGGTTGATGGCGTAGTCAATCGGGCATTGGAATATATGGAAGAGTATAAGGCGATGGTGAAGCGTGTGATGGAGTGTGGGGCGCGGATGTAGAAAATATGTTTTTCTGTTGATTTTTGGGGGATTTCCCGTAGCGCCCCCGCCAAATTTGTGAATCGGCCGTTTTTCGAATCCCGAAGTTAATAATGATAATATTTTTGTTTTTTCGTTGCCGTCATGTATATTGTACTGTATGTCGGTGTGCCGATAATCCTGAAAAATCCAGTAACTATCCATAAACAAACGTAAAGGAATACCTAATTATGAGCTTCGAAAAACTGCTTAGGCCAAGTTCGGTAGCAGTCGTCGGCGCCTCCTCGGAGCCCGGCAAGGTCGGTTATGAGATCCTCAACAACGTCATAGTCGACGGATTTGCAGGAGAAATCTACCCCATCAACCCCAAAGCCCCCGAAATCCTCGGAAAAAAATGCTATAAGAGCCTCACAGAGGTTCCCGGCCCGGTCGATCTCGCGGTATTGGTGATTAAGAGAGATTTGGTCATCCCCATACTAAAGGAGATGGGCGAGAAAGGTACAAAAGCCGCAATCGTCATCACCGCCGGGTTCGGCGAGACGGGCGAAGAGGGGAAAAAGCTGCAACAGGAGATCATCAGCGTCGTGCGCCAGTACGAGATCACGATGGTTGGGCCGAACTGCCTTGGCCTGCTCAATCCGTGGCACAAGCTAAACGCCTCGTTCGGCGGCACGGCGGGCGTACCGGGTGGAATCGCGCTCATCTCGCAGTCGGGCGCGCTGCTCACATCAGTGCAGGATATCGCGGCGGAAGAGAAGCTTGGGTGGTCGGTGCTGGCGTCGATCGGCAACAAGGCGTCGCTGGATGAAGTTGATTTTCTGGAAGGCCTCAAAGACGACAAGAACACAAAAGTTATTGCCGCGTATCTTGAGAATATCGCTCGCGGGCAGCAGTTTATTGATGTGGCCGAAAAGGTTAGCAAGGAAAAGCCCATCGTCATCCTCAAAGCCGGCCGCACCGCCTCCGGCGCGAAAGCAGCGGCGTCGCACACCGGAAGCCTGGCCGGAGCCGATACGGCTTATGCCGCCGCGTTTGATAGAGTGGGTGTGATCCGCGCCGATTCGATTGAGCAGCTGTTTGATATCTCGATGGCGTTTTCGTACATGCCGCTTCCGGCGGGTGACAGGGTAGCGGTGGTAACAAACGCCGGCGGCCCCGGCATCATGATGTCGGACGCGCTCGAAGGATTGGGGCTCAAAGTGACGACCCTCAGCGACGCGACAACGAAAAAATTGCTTGATACGCTCCCCGCCGCCGGTTCAGCCAACAACCCGGTTGACGTCTTAGGCGACGCGACAAGCGATATGTACGGCAAGGCTATGGATATTGTTATCGAATGTCCTAATGTCGATAGCATGATGGTTGTTCTAACGCCGCAAAAAATGACCGACGAAGACAACGTCGCGCTCAAGATTGTGGAATTGTCGAAGAAATACAAGAAGCCGATTTTCGCCTGTTTTATGGGCGCCGGCAGCATCACCAAAGGCGTCCAGATTCTGCGCGACAACAAGATCCCGCAGTACGGAGTACCTGAACGCGCCGCCAAAGCGATGCTCGAAATGGTGAAATACGCGGAGTACAGAAAACGTCCGGCGCGCGTTGTGAAAACGTTTGACGTCAACAAACAGCCCGTTATTGACATGTTCGCGAAATATCGTAAAGACGGCATGAACGAGATCGGCGAACTTGACGCGAAGGCAATTATGCGCGCGTACAACTTCAACGTCCCTCAATTCGAACTCGCCACAAACGCGAAAGAAGCCGGCGAATTTGCCGACAAGCTCGGATACCCTATCGCGATGAAAGTTTCAAGCCCCGACATCCTCCACAAGTCGGATTCCGGCGGCGTGAAGCTGAAACTCGCCAATCGCGCGGAAGTCGAAAAAGCGTTTGACGACATGATGGCAACGGTGAGAAAGAACGAGCCGAAAGCCGACATCAAGGGCGCGCTTGTAGAGAAGATGGTGATGGATTGCCAGCAAGTGATTTTGGGAATGAACAAAGACCCGCAGTTCGGCCCGATGATTATGTTTGGTCTGGGCGGGATTTTTGTTGAGGTTATGAAAGACGTATGCTTCGGATTGGCTCCGCTTACCGCTGATGAAGCGATGAAGATGATCCAAAACACAAAAGCGTACAAGTTGCTGATGGGCGCGCGCGGGACGAAGCCGGCGGATGTTAAGGCAATCGTTGAGAATTTGCAGCGCATGTCGCAGTTGGTAACGGATTTTGAAGAAATCGCCGAAATCGACATCAACCCCTTGATGGTTGGGGCGGATGGGACTGGGGCGACGGTTGTGGACGCGAGGATTATTTTGACGAAAGATTAATAAAGTCAAAAGATTAGAATCAAAATTAAAATAATAATATGGGGACGGGGCTCTGCCCCGTAACGCCCCGATATTATAGCCCCCCTGCGGTCCCCCATAAAAGATGAACTTTTATGGGGGACTCCAAAAACATAAACGCGGGCCTAATGCTAAAGTCAAAGGCAACGTCAAAATCAAAAAATGCAATCTCCAAGTGAAATTAAGACGCGGTTGTTCTCACTGCTTAATAAAGGTATAAAATACGATTTAGATCGTATGTATGAGGCGGCGGCGCGTTGCGGCAATCCGCAAAAGTCATATAAATCAATCCATGTAGCCGGGACGAATGGGAAAGGGTCGACTTGTGCGTTTGTCGAGTCTATTCTCCGCCATGCCGGATATAAAACTGGATTGTATACATCACCGCATATTACTGATTTTGAAGAACGCTTCAAAATCGACGGAGTTGATATTGACGAAAGTGTTTGGTTTGACGTATATAAGGATCAAGAAAAGATTATAAATGATTTCGGCTTGACATTTTTTGAAGCCGCTACATTGATGGCGTTTGAAATTTTTAAACGCGCTAACGTACAATACGCTATTTTTGAGACGGGGATGGGGGGGAGGCTCGACGCGACGAATATCATCACCCCCGAAGTATCAATAATAACAAAACTCGCGATTGACCACTGGGAATATTTGGGGGATTATATGGCGACGATAGCGGGGGAGAAGTTGGGAATTGTGAAAACAAGCGTGCCTTTGATAATGCTTGAGCCGGATGAACAACTCGTAAAACAATTGGCTGTTGATAAATGTAAGGAAATCAATTCGGAGTTGACATTCGTCAATACAGATATGGCAAAGGATGTAGTCAGTATTAACGACGGCATGTCTTTCACTTATGACAATCACCAATACTTCCTATCCCTCCACGGCCCCCATCAAATCCAAAACGCCTTACTTGCGCTAACGGCAATCAACAAGATCATTAGTATCAATCATCAAACAATACACGCCGGCCTTAAATCCGCATCCCTCCCAGGCCGTTTTCAAGTCATTAGTATTGATGACCGTACCGTAGTTGTTGACGTAGCCCACAATCCCGATGCAGTAAAGACTCTCGTCAACACTTTAAAAACAAAATTTCCGGATAGGCGCGTATCATTTGTTCTTGGGATGATGAAAGATAAAGATACCGCGTCGACCCTCGAAATATTGACAGGTTACG
>JAITUP010000042.1 GCA_031286265.1 Chitinispirillales bacterium
CAAGCAGCTTAGAGCTGAAATTGACCGCATTGGGAATACCACAGAGTTTAACACGAAGAAATTGCTGGAAGGTAGCGCGAAAGGCGTAGCCGACGCGATTGACGGAACAGCGCGTGTTAACAATAACAGCGGCGTGGTTGTTGATCCTAACAAAATGAAGGCTATGATGGACAGCGTTAGAAACGACCGGAATTGGGCGTTTGACGGCGCTTATATGCTCGTGAAAGTGAATCAGAGTGAGGATGCTTCCGGTAATGAAATATTCAGAGCCGAAGACTTTAGGCTGGTTGGGCCGGATGGAAGTGTGTTTGAGTTTAAAGGGCTTAACATGAATACTAAAGTTCAAGCTAATAACCTGACGGCTGGGCAGATTATTTCGGATGGTGGGACGGAATTTGTGGTAGCGGATGATAAAGCGGGGGCGCTTAGTGGCGCGATTGTCGAGTCTGCTTTTGATGACGACGACTTTTTCATCCTAGGTGCGAGTGTTAACCATACGCAAGTTGACGAGGTAGCCGCCACTTCCGTACTTACGGCTGGAAGTTCGTTTACAATAATCGATGAAGAATCTCTTGAGTTCAAAGATGCTCTCGGTGACGCCAATGGAACAATCATTTATGAGAAAGGGAAAATATTCATAAGTACAGGTGATAATTCGGATGATGCGGTTGCCGAGCTAGCTGTTGGTGCTTCTTTAACCCTCGATAACGGTACGGTCATCAGGAACGATGGCGGCGGAAAAGTCACAATCGTGAGCGGTAGCTTGGAACTTGTGGACGATATGACGCATGGTGATAATGTGTCAGCTTATACTATTGCGTCGCAGAGCAAACTGCATGAAGATTCTACTGCGAAGGCAGGCGCCGTTCTCGTCCAAGGCGGTAACTACATAATGACAGCCGATGGAGCTCTGAACCAAAACGTTACCATTGGCAACAGCATCAATCTCACAAGCAGCGATCTGCTTGAGGATCCTACTGATGATATTGAGGGAGGTAATATTGCGAGCTTGGCCAAAGGTAGCACCCTTGCCGCCGGTAGTGATTTTACGTTCAACAACACTGAAGACGGTACCGTCAACAGTCTTACGTTGTTGGTCAACGGTAAAGAAGTACAGGTAACGTTTGAGATCGTCGGCGAGGAAGATGATGATGGTCCAGAGTTTGGTATTCTCAAAGTCGGCGACCAAGTAGTAGCGGCCGGCAAGAGCATCACACTCGAAGACGGCACAGTGTTGACAAATCAATCTACGCTGGAGGATCCCACTGTCGGGCAAGGCAAGGTTACAATAACAAGCGGTAGCGTCACCATAGCGCAGGAAATGAAAGCTGGCGAGGAAGAAGATGACAATACATTCAGATTCAACATCGCCAAAGATAGCACACTCGCTGCCGGTACAGTAGTAGCCAAAGACACCCAGCTTATGGCCGGCACGGTAATAACAAGCGCCGCCCAAGGCAACTTCAGCGGTAGCGTAACGTTAGGCCACGGCGGTGCAAGCCTCCAGTTCTCGGCCAACAGCGCCAACACCCTGTCCGCCAACTATTTCGAGAAGAACGTAGGCGACACTTTCACCTTCGTCTTCACGGAATATCAGGCAGCGTCAAGCAATCTCGCTGACTCTATAATGTCTCAGATCGGCGCCAACAGCGGCCAGACCGCGTTCGTGTCCATCGGCGACATGCGTGCAAAAGCTCTGGGTGTCGACCGTATAGACATCTCCACAAGCTGGGGCGCGGCGACAGCCATTGAGACCGTGAACAACGCGTTGCAGAAAGTTTCTCATCAGAGAAGCTCGCTGGGCGCCGTCCAGAACCGTCTCGAACACACGATAAAGAACCTCGACACCGCTGCAGAAAACCTGCAAGCAGCCGAGAGCCGGATTCGTGACGTCGACATGGCGAAGGAAATCATGGAGTTCACGAAAAACAACATTCTCCAGCAGGCGTCTCAGGCGATGTTGGCCCAGGCCAACCAGGCCCCGCAGAGCGTGTTGCAGTTGTTGCGGTAGTTGAAATTGTGGGGGCAGACACATAGATCTGCCCCTACAGTGATTGCAATTTGTCGTAGAGGGCAGACCTGCGTGTCTGCCCTCGCTTTGCACTATACAAGATTGAAATTGATGACCGGGGGGAACCGGGGGATGGTAGGATCGGTCGTCATTACCAAAAGCATGCGCCTTGCGGTATCGCGGGGTGCATGTTTGTTTTTAAAACCTTTTTTTAACCCGAATTTTTCATTAGGATGCTTTTTAAAAACCTTTTTTTTAAAATGTGTCGCCTCACCCCCTGATACCGCTCCGTAATGTTTGGGACAACAAAGGGTCGTTTGAATGGGAAGGGCGATGTTCATTCTTGCATTGCGTGTTTTTAGGCTATCGGCAGAACTTCCGTCATCGCGAGCGTAGCGCGGCGATCTATCGGCTTGCAATTCGAGGTATTTCAACGAATAGGTTACTTCGCTCGCAACTTGTTTATCTCGCCGTAAGGCAATGACGTTGCCTCCTACGTGGTTTTGACTTTAACATTTTTACCCCGATAGTATGCCCACATGTCCCCCGTAAGCGGTCGCCGCTTATGGGGGACCGCAGGGGGGCTTATGTATCGGGGCGTTACGGGGCAGAGCCCCGTCCCCAAAAGATTTTAAAGATTTTGACTTTGATTTTGGTTTTGATTTTTATGTTACAAGCCAAATGTTTGGGACAACAAAAGTTCGTATAAGTGGGAAGGGCGATGTTCATTCTTGCGTGGTTTGGGTATGGTAGGATTTTTAAAAAAGGGGTTTTAAAAAACGTCTTAATTCTAAATATCTCCCATCCCCGATGGTCGCATATTATATTCATTAAGGACTTTGACTTTTTAAAAAGCTTTTTTAATAAGGGAGGCTTGACCCATGAAACGTCGTATCTTGCTAATCGCCATAGCCGCGATTATGTGTTTGTCCGCCGCTCCGTTCGCCATTGTCTCGGCGCAGAGCTTTACCCCGGAGCAGTACAAGAAAGCCCTGTGGATGCTCACCCGGTTCTATGGGGCGCAGAGATCGGGGCATGGGCCCAACTGGATGCTTATGGAGTATACGCACCCGGTCAGCTACGTTAGGGATTCTATGGATGGGCGCGACCTCGTGGGCGGATGGTTCGACTGCGGGGATCATTCCAAGTTTGGACAGCCTTTCTTTTATACGGTTTACACGCTGGCAAAGGCCTACGATGTATTCCCAACCGGCTTCCATGACCTCTACCACGGCGATTACAGCGACTATATGGCGGCGACAGGAAGCGACGAGGTAAGGTGGAGCATGAGTTCCGGACGGCCAAGCGGTATTCCGGACCTGCTTGAAGAACTCAAGTACGCTACCGACTGGATAATTAAAGCCACGCCCGATGCCAACACTTTTTATTTTCAGAAAGGTCAGGGCCGGGAGCACGCGCGGTGGGTAACCGCCGGGTTCAATTCCACCCTCCCAAATAACATCGGCGGCGAGGCGGACGGGCCGCGCGACATCTTCAAAAATCCCAACTGCAGGGTTATGCCGTCGTTTGCCGCCGCGGCATTGGCTGTAATGTCGAGGATCTACCGCAAATATGACCCGGCCTACGCTGATTTGTGCCTCGCACACGCAAGAAATGCTTATGCGTATGCCAGTTCGCGCGGCGCAAACGCGTCTCAAGGCTCGTCCGGCGGCGGTTTTTACCCGGCAATGGGCGGGCATAAGGTTCCTTTAGTGTATCACATCGCTTCCGCGGAGATGTTTGCCGCCACAAACGAAAGCGCGTTTCGCAGCGGTATGATAACAGACGACATAGACTTTCACAATTGGGGCTTTGACTACGACAACCCGCATGACCTGGCAGCTTTCATATCGGCGACTATGCACACTAACCCGGCGCCTCACATTCAAAATATGCGTACGAGATTTGTGGTGCCATACAGTAATGAGGTTAATAGTGAGGGTGTCAACACCCACGGCAGCCAATGGGGAATGTTGCGCTATGTAAGCAACCACGCGTTCACAGCCGCGCTGTTCTCAAGCGCGGCGAATACGGCTGAATTTGATCAGTTTATCTACAATCAGGTAGACTTCATTCTCGGCAAAAACAGCAGAAATTTTTCATTTCTCATAGGGTTTGACGAGCGCGGGCCGGGAATGCCTCCAAGCGGCGGGATGGCCTCAAAGCCCCACCACAGAAACGTATACCTCAGCGACGATGATGACGACTGGAACTGGCCTCTAATATCCTCGCGCAACATACCGCCAAGGAACAAATATTTTGGATTTTTAGTCGGAGGAGCCAGAAATCCGAATGATTATCGGGACGATATTCAAGAATACCAGTCCACCGAGGGCGGCTTAGACTATCAGGCCGGCCTCATCGGCGCCCTTGCCTACATAGTTTCCAAACTGGCCCCCGCCGACACCAGCGGCACCGTCTCTGTCCGCCATTGCCTCATCGGCGGCGCTCGCTCCAGAGCGGCGGCGGGTTACTCAATGAACATAAGGCCGGGCAGTGTAGTGTTCACCGCTTCTGAGGGCTTGTCGATATCGAAGTTGAGCATCTACAATTTACAAGGCCGCCGTTTGTTCAACCACGCCGGTATAAATCGTGAGATTGCCTGGCAAAACGCCAA
>JAITUP010000043.1 GCA_031286265.1 Chitinispirillales bacterium
ATCTTCGATACACATGGCATTTTAATTGACGGCATTAATATTGAAGGTGAAAACGCGGTTTACAACACCGGAGAAGTGGCCATCAAAAACGGAACTATATCGGCAACCTCATACTACGCGCTTTACAACACGGGAACGGCAGAGCTTACCGATGTGACGGCATCCACAATAGAATCTGATTACGCTATTTATAACACCGGAACGTTGCATATTACTGACGGAACGATATCTACGGAGTCGGCCGCAGGCGGCGCGATTTACAATTTTGGCAGTGACGGGCAGCTTATCCTTGCCGGCAGCCCAAACATTACCGGGCGCATAACGGGGTTCGGCGCTGGAAGAGTGAGTGTGGCTACAACTTATCCAAACTCTTTTGCTCCAAACAATAGGACATACTTGCTTGCTCCGTCCAATCTCGAAGATGGTGATATAGTGGTAACAAACGGCGCCGGTTTTATTGCCAATTTTGAACTTGTCGGCGACGATTTTGTTTTAGCCGCGAATGGCAATGATCTTGTCGCGCACGGTGAGGCTACGGCAGTGATGTCGACGGAGCGTGTTATACCTTCTAACGAACATCCAGAAGAAACGTCTTACATATTCTCTCGGAACGATGTAACGCGAAATGAGTTTTCAGCAGGGCCGGTTCCTGTCGACAGACAATCCGGCGGCGTTGTAAATTTTTTCTGGCAGGGCGGGCGGATAAAAAACAGTACGCTAACTATCTATGACGCCGCCGGTAACTCCATCAGAAGATTATCAATAACGGACGCTTCCGGCAGAACCGGCAGCTTGCCGCCCGTTCGCCGTCAGACCGGTTCATGGGACTTGACCGATAGGCGCGGCAGGCCTGTTTCCGAGGGGACATATCTTGTGAAAGGAACCATAAGAACTGTGGACGGACAAAGGGAAAACGTGTCGGTAATCTTGGGTGTCAGGTGAGAAGCGGAAAATGAAAAAACGGGGCTGACAGGCAGTTGGATTTAACCCAAATTTTCCATTAGGACGTTTTTAAAAAACTTTTTTTAAAATGTGTCGCCTCACCCTCTGATGCCGCTCCGTAAAGTTCGGGACAACAAAGGCTCGTATCAACGGATAGGACGATGTTCATTCTTGCGTGGTTGGTTTGTTTTGACTTTAGGATTTTTACCCCGATAGTATGCCCACGTGTCCCCCGTAAGCGGTCGCCGCTTATGGGGGACCGCAGGGGGCCTTATGTATCGGGGCGTTACGGATGATGAACTATGCTCGAAGTGAGTGAGGATGTACAGTGTACGTCCTGCCATTTGATTGAAAGAGGGAACTTATGAGCCCCGTCCCCAAAAAAGAATTTAAAGACTTTGATTTTGACCCCTCAAGCCTAATGGAGAATCTGGGTTAAAAGTGGAATGAGTATAGTTCTCAATTCACATATAATCCAAAAAGTAAAATCCATGAAATCGCATCATGGAGCAAGGTGATACATTTCAGAAGCATGATATGAGCTTCTTACGTATGGCCCACAAAACGCGCTGTCGAATCCCATATCGAGCGCCGTCTTCTCATATTCCTTAAATTGATCCGGCGATATGAACTCCTCGACCTGAATTTGGTTACGGGAAGGGCGCAAATATTGGCCTATGGTGACGACCGTGCATCCGGCCGATCTTAAATCACGCAGTACATTTTTCACCTCGCCAACCGTCTCGCCGAATCCTACCATAATTCCCGATTTAACAACCGCCCGCCCGTCGTCCGACGCGCGTTTTAACAATTCCAGCGACCGCTCATACACCGCCTGTGGACGTATCAGCGGATAGAGCCGCGGTACCGTTTCTATGTTATGATTAAGCACGTCCGGCCCGCTATTCAGGACGGTTGCCAGCGAATCAGCCGAACCCTGAAAATCAGGTATCAGCGCCTCAATCGTCACCCCGATAATTTTATCACGCAGGCGTTTGACGGTATCCGCAAACACGCCCGCCCCGCCGTCTGTCAAATCGTCCCTTGTTACCGATGTTACTACTACGTGCTTTAATCCCATGCTGTAGGCGGCGGCGGCCAATCGTTTCCCTTCGTCAAAATCAACTTCTTTCGGCTGACCAAAATTCACTCCGCAAAACGCGCAATTTCTTGTGCATATCGAGCCTAATATAAGAAACGCCGCGCTGCCTCTGCTGAAGCATTCGCCGCGGTTCGGACATTTGGCTTCCGCGCATACGGTGTTCAAGTTATGCGTTGATATTAAATCGGTAACTTCACTGTGGCGTCCGGAAAACGCGATGTCGCGTTTTAGCCATGGCGGCAAGCGGGTTGTGTTGCGAGATTGATAATTATTCATATTTTTGCCGCATCCGCGCAGGCAGTATTTTCATTTGATCTCTGTATTTTGCCACTGTTCTCCGCGCCGCCGCTAAATTCTCCTTTCCGAGAATATCCGCTATTTTTTGGTCGGAAAGCGGGGCTTTCGAGTCTTCGTCTTCTATGAGCTGCCTGATCCTGTTTTTGATCTGTCCGGCCGTAACGTCGGTATCTTCTCCCGCCTGCCCATTCATATCGTCGC
Source organism: Chitinispirillales bacterium (assembly GCA_031286265.1). GTDB lineage: Bacteria > Fibrobacterota > Chitinivibrionia > Chitinivibrionales > Chitinispirillaceae > GUT77. The sequence goes on from JAITUP010000043.1 coordinate 2,543, forward strand.
CCGTATCATTCGCATCGTTTCTATCTTCTTTTTTCCCTACGACCGCTTCCGTGAAGAAATATTTGAGTTCGAAGATACCGTGCAGAGTTTGCACATATTTGTTACTTGTTACGCGGCTTACGGTTGATTTACTCATACTGATCATGTCTGATATCTCTTGCTGTCTGAGCGGCGCGAGATGTGGCGGCCCTTTTTCAAAAAACATTTTTTGCCGCTCGATAATGGCATACATCACTTTCGTCATTGTGGAGCGCCGCTGTTCGATCCCTCTTATGAACCACGTGGCGCTGTTGAATTTGTCGCGGATGTAGTCCTTGACTTCTTGCGATGCCTTGGAGCCGCGCTTGATCATGGCGGCGTAGCTTCTGTTTATGCAGAGAGACGGGACGTTGCGATCGTTTAGCAGCACTATGAATTTGCCGTCTACGCGCTCGACTATAAGATCGGGAATTATCACTGATGACTTGTCATCGTCGAACAGATATCCAGGCTTGGGCGAAAGCGTTTTTATGACCTCCATGGCTTCTTGAATTTCGCGCGGTTCTACGTTTAGCCGCCTGGAAATTTCGGGAATTTTCAGCCTTTCCAAGAGGCTCCAGCATTCGGTGATTATGCGCATCGCGAGGGAATCCTGCATTTTACGGGCGCGCAGTTGCAGGGTCATGCACTCGCGTAAATTACGCGCGCCGACTCCCGCGGGCTCGAATCTCCAAAGCACGTTCAAAGCCTCCTCCACATCACAGATCGTGGCGCCGGTGAAGTGAATAATATCGTCGTCCGACATGCGAAGGTAGCCGTCCTCGTCGAGACTGCCAATAAGAAACCGAACGAGCAATCCAATCCGTTTCTCGATTTTTTTATCTTTGAGCTGGTCTAAGAGGCGCTTCTCGAGGTTATCTTGATAGACGGGCGACGGTTCGTATCGTTCCTCGCCCCGGTCGGTTTCTTCGTTGTAGGAATCGCCAAGGCTGAAACCGTCTTCGAAGTATTCTTCCCAGTCTATACCGTCTTCGGTCCCGTTGTTGAGTTCCTCAAGAAGCTCCTCCTCGCGCTCTGTGCCTTCATCTTCCTTGTCCGCCTCCGCTTGCGGTTCTTCTCCGTATTCGTCGTCGAGGTCAAGCTCCATATCCGTTTCGCTTTCAATATCGAGAACGGGATTTTGTTCCAGCTCGGCTCTGAGCATCTGCTCAAGCTGCAGCGTATTCACTTGCAGCATCTTCATAGCCTGTATCATGCCAAACGATACTTTTTGTTGAAGGCTTTGAGATAGACCTATGCCGAAGTTCAGGTTCAAAAACGGCTCCTGCAAAAAATGGGCATTCTATGGATAAAATACGCATCTAATCGCTACTTCAATAAAATATAAATTATGGGCAGCCGGAATGCGTTTTTCGTTACAGTCGGAAATTTTGACCTAAGTAAATTTTTCTCGCCTCCGGGTTGCTCGCAAGCTCTTCCGCGGTGCCGGACACCATAATTTTTCCCTCGCACATTATATAGGCCCGGTCGGTTATGCGTAACGTCTCGCGTACGTTGTGATCGGTAATGAGCACCCCGTAGCCCTTCTCTTTCAACTGGTGAACGATGCCCTGGATATCTTCTACCGCGATGGGATCGACCCCCGCAAACGGCTCGTCGAGCAGTATGAAATCGGGCTGTATGGCAAGCGTCCGCGCAATCTCGACCCGCCGCCGCTCGCCGCCGGAGAGCATGTAGCCGAGACTGCGTTCAAGGTGCGCGACATTGAGTTCCTCGAGAAGTTCGCGCATACGGATCCTGCGCTGCTTGGCGCTTATCCGCTGATACTCGAGCACGGCCATGAGATTATCCGCGACGGAAAGTTTGCGGAAGATAGACGGTTCCTGCGGCAGGTAGCCGATACCCATCCGCGCGCGCTGATACATCGGTTTGCGGGATATTTTTTTGTTATCGAGAAATATCTTGCCTTTGTTAGCCTTAATGAGCCCGACAATCATATAAAAAGTGGTTGTTTTACCCGCCCCGTTCGGCCCGAGAAGCCCGACAATCTCACCCTGCTTGACATTAATCGAAGCGCCGTTTACGACACGGCGCTTGCTGTATATTTTGACAAGGTTGTCGGTACGGATTTCACGAACGCCGACAGAGTCGGGCGGATTGCCGGACAGCGTTGTTTCGTTTTCTGCGTTCATATGCTTCAGCTCCGTGATTCTCTATCTGTTTTTTATGTCATAGGCGTACAAATTATTTGCGTGACGCAAATAAAGGACTCCGTTGCTGACAACCGGATGCGCCCAATACGCGCCCCTGCCGCCTTCCGGCACCTCGAACGAACTCACCAATTCAAATCTGTCCGGCTGCGCCCTCACCAGGCTCATCGTGCCCTCTTCGTCGTAAAAATAAAGCATCCCGTCCGCAAAAGTGATTGAGCCCTTGCCCGGAGCATTCCACATTTGTCTGCCGGTTCTGAAATCAAGGCAGAACCAGCCCCTGCTGTTGTGGCCCGATCCGTAAATATAGCCGTTGTGCAGGATGACGCCGCCGTGATGGTTATCCATGAGTTTGGTTCTGTAGACCTCTTCAGCCTTCACGCCGTTCCCGTCTCTGCTGAGTTTCACAAGCATCGATCCCTCGCCATACCCACCCGACGTGAAAACGTAGCCGTCATGAAATGTCACGTCTGTGCAATTATCCTCCATCCTGTTTTTCCAAGGCACCGACCACAGCATCCTGCCTGTCTGCGCGTCCATCCCGTAAACAAAACCGGAGCTATGCGACATGATCTGCCCAAAACCGCTGTTCTCCGCAAACACGAAAGACGTGTAGCCCGCATCGCCGGTTCTGTTGCCTGTGTTGAAAGCGGGGGAAGCCCAAATTTCGTTGCCGGTTCTCTTGTCTAAGGAGACGACGGAGGCTTTTCTGCCATAAGGCGAGACATAGAGCCTGTCTCCACGGATGAACGGCGATTCCGAATATGCATATTTCGGTACGTCCGCGTCGTATTTTTTCGCGATGTCTACAGACCATTTTCTCGCGCCGGTTTTGGCGTCTAATGCGATGAGGTAGCCAATGTCGCTCAAGTAGTATACTGTGTTGCCGGCCGGGTCTACGGTAGGCGTACCGCGCGATCCCTCATACGCGCGGGAACGGCCGTCCCACCCCTCCCACCCTCTGCCCGCCTGCGTCCGCCATAATTGCCTGCCGTTACCAGCGTCAAACGCGAAAACATACTGAATATTATCCACAGCCCCGGCAGTATAGACAATTCCGTCCGATGTCGTCGCTCCGCTATAACCTTTCCCGATTCCGGAAGCCGTCCAAAGCAATCTCGGTCCGCCCGTCGACCATTGTCTCAAAAGCCCTGTTTCTCTGGATTTGTTGGTACGGTCCGGCCCGTGGAAATTCGGCCAATCCGCCGAAAATACAGGGGTGGACGCGATGCAAATTGCCGTGATGGCAATGCCTAAGATTTTAGATACGGTTGTATTTGCCATATTTTTTCCCCTCAGTTATTGATGACTGTGAACAGACCCGTCTACCAAATATATATTACGGGCGCTTTTGGAGACGTAACAAAATCTTAAAAACTTTTAAACCCAGATTGTCCATTAGGCAGATGTTTTAGTAAAAATATGGCAAAAGCCCGTCATCGCGAGCGAAGCGCGGCGATGTAACATCAAAATCTTTAAAAGCTTTTTAAAATCTTTTGGGGACGGGGCTCTGCCCCGTAACGCCCCGATACATAAGGCCCCCTGCGGTCCCCCATAAGCGGCGACCGCTTACGGGGGACACGTGG
>JAITUP010000173.1 GCA_031286265.1 Chitinispirillales bacterium
GACTGTTCCCTCGTCCATGTCATTGACGAGGACGAGCGGGCGCTCACCCTCTCAGACGAACGGATCGAACAGGCAATAATCAAAATGGGCGCGAGGATGTTTGTTCTCGACCCTTTGCAGGGATACCTCGGCGGCGCGGATATGCACACGGCAAACGGCGTCCGCCCGCTGATGAAGCAGTTGGCTTCTGTAGCCGAACGCACCGGCTGCGCTATCGTTATCATCGGCCATCTGAACAAGAAGGGTGGCAAGTCGCAATATCGCGGTCTTGGCAGCATCGACATCTATGCCGCCGCACGGAGCGTTTTAACGGTGGGCAGGATCGGCTTGGACGATGATATGCGCGCTGTTGTTCATAACAAGAGCAACCTCTCCCCCGCTGGTTCACCGGTGGCGTTCGGGCTTGACCCGATAAGCGGATTCGTATGGCTCGGCGATTACGATATTACCATTGACGAGCTGCTCAACAATAAGCAGACTGCGCCGGATAGCCAATTCGCGAAAGCAAGGCGGCTGATCGAAAACGCGTTGGAGCGCGGCGCGGTACCCGCCGCCGATATGGAACAGTTGGCGGAGGAACAAGGCATATCCCAAAAAACATTGAACCGCGCGAAATCTGCCCTCGGCGTCATATCGGTCAAGCGCGGCGAAAAGTGGTATTGGGAACTGCCAATCAACGTCGAATACACCGAGGTCATTCACGAAGATGGTCAAGATAGCCAAGATGGTCACGATTCCCATATGACCTCCTTGACCATCTTACCGCATGGAAGGGGGGCGATCTGATATGGCAAAGGAAAAAACGACAGGATTTTATTTCAAAATGTCGCCGGAGGAATGGGAGTTGGTCGAGAAACGCATGGCGCAGACCGGCATCAAAAACAAGAGCGCGTTCATCAGGAAAATGTGTATCGACGGTCACGTTTTCAACCTTGATCTGACCACTCTGAATGAGGTGAAAAGACTGCTCGGCGTCACGGCAAATAACGTCAACCAAATCGCTCGCCGTGTCAATTCCGGAGGCGGCGCTTACCGTGAGGACATAGCAGAAGTCAACGATCAATTGACTGAGATCCGCGCCGGTTTTGGCAAGCTGCTGGCGCTGCTCTCCGACGTGGCAAGCGCTAAACCGGGTAAACGGTTCATCCCGCCGCCGAAGTTCAGTGATTTGTCAGGGTATCCATCTGAGTCTGTGACAACTGAGGAGGCGGTTTAGGTGGGTACGACTGCGATAATCCCCATCCATGCGGGCAGGGGCAGGCCGGTTTCCTCCGCTCTGAAAATGAGCGTGGATTATATCAAAAACCCGGAGAAAACGGAAAGCGGCCAATGGGTCACGGCGTATGCCTGTGACCCATTGATCGCGGATGACGAGTTCTTGTTTTCCAAGAACCAATACGCCGCCATCACCGGGCGGGATCAGGGGGCGCGAGATGTGCTTGCCTACCATCTCCGAATCAGCTTCGCTCCCGGTGAAACCGACGCGGAAACAGCAAATCGGATCGGCTACGAGTTAGCCATGAAGCTGACAAAAGGCAATCACGCCCTGATCTGCTGTACGCATACCGACAAGGATCATATCCACACCCATGTCGTGTTCAATTCGACCTCGCTGGACTGCACAAAAAAGTTCAGGAACTTCAAAGGCTCCGCCTTTGCAATACGCAGGATCGCCGACCACCTCTGCGTCGAAAACGGTCTCTCCATCATCGCCGACCCGAAACCGAGCCGGGGCAGTTACGGCAAATGGCAGGGCGATAAAAAGCCGCCGACAAACCGTGAAATATTGGAGCGGATGATCGACGCCGCGCTTGAAAATGCCAAAGACTTTGACGGCTTTATCGCCGCCATGATCGACCAGGGCTGTGATGTCAAGCGTGGCAAAAATCTTGCGTTCAAGATACCCGGAGCCGACCGCTTCGCCCGCTGTAAATCTCTCGGCGAGGATTACACAGAGAGCGCGATATTGGAACGCCTAGCAGGGGCGCGAATTGTAGCGCCGCGCAAAAAATCAGGCGATGATTCCGGGCGTAAAACCGCAGAGTATGCCGAGGCGATGCAAAAGCAAAACCGCCCTAACCTGCTCATCGACATACAAGCCAAAATAGCCGGTGGAGCCGGGGAAGGCTATACGCAGTGGATGAAGATTTTCAACCTCAAGCAGACCGCCCGGACGCTCATATTCCTCAAAGAAAACTCGATAGACAGCTATGACGATTTATGCAAGCGGTCATCGGCGGCGAGCTGTGAATTCCATGAGCGCAACAACCGGATCAAAGATATCGAGAGCCGCCAGAAAGAGATCAACGAATTGCAGAAATACATCGGCGACTATGGTAAAACACGAGAGGTATATAAACGTTATATCGCGTCCGGAAGGAGTCGCGACTTTTACGACATCCACGCAGCGGAAATCATATTGCACGAAGCGGCGAAAAAGCATTTCGACTCCATCGGCGCGAAGAAACTTCCAAGCATAAATATGCTACGTCAGGAGTGGGCGACGCTGGAGGCGGAGCGCAAAAAACTGTATGCCGGATTCAAGAAAATCCGGGAGAGGTACACCGCCCTCGGAACTGCGAGAGCGAACGCCGACCACATACTTGGTATCGGCAAAAATGAACCGGGGCGCGATGCTGACCGTGGACAGAAACGCGGTGACCGCGACACACTATGACTCATCCTTTTCTTTGCGTAGGTACAACCGCCGTCAGGCGGCAAAGCAGACGCGAAGCGGCTTAAAATTGGGAGCGGCAACGCTCCCGACCAGTCGGGGTTTGGGGCGGCAGCACCAACAAGCATTTTACCGTTTTGGCAATCGCCAAAACGGTAAAATTAAGCGGCGGGTATATACCGCCGCATTGCTTGCC
>JAITUP010000255.1 GCA_031286265.1 Chitinispirillales bacterium
GATAGTATGCCCAGATGTCCCCCGTAAGCGGTCGCCGCTTATGGGGGACCGCAGGGGGGCTATCGTATCGGGGCGTTACGGGGCAGAGCCCCGTCCTCAAAAAACAAAGCCAAACTCAATAGATAATTGAAGTTAATTACCGCCGGGTTAATACTTCTCCAGCATCCACAGCGCCCCAGTAGGACACGCCTCCACGCACTCACTTATCGCCGCGCCCATTGCCTCGTCAAATGCTGTCCCATACGGAGCTGATATGTATACATTTGATCCACGTCCGTGGAATGCAAGGCCTGGGTTAATGTTTCTTGCTTTCGTGATATTGACGCATTTGCCGCAGACTATACATTTACCCGGCTCGTGGATGAGGCCGCTATCGTATTTTTTGCGAGGATGAGTGGTGCTTGGGCGGCGGTTGGCGGCGTAGCGTGTGAGGTCGATGGCATATTCTTCGGCGTAGATTTTAAGGCGGCAAGTGTCTTTTTTAACGCAACCGCACTGGAGGCGATAGGCTTGGGTATCATCGATATCGACCTTTTTTATTGCGCCTACGTGTTCGCTGAACATTAGCTCGAGAGCTTGTTTGCGGCAGTTACGCACTAATTCGGAGCAAGTATCTACTATCATTCCGTTTTGCGCTTTTGTTGCGCATGACGGTACAAAATTTTCTTGCCCCTCGATCTTGACTACGCAGATGAAACACGATATTGGCGGCTCGATGTTATCATGGTGGCATAGTGTAGGGATATCAATACCGGCTTGACGTGCGGCGGCCAATATGGTCATGTCGGGGGTTGTAGTAGTGACGGGGGTGCCGTCTATGGTTAATTGTATCATGATATGGAATGCCTTTGGAGTTAAAGTTTTAAAAATCTTTATAAATATTGTGTTTGCGCAGACATTTGTTATTGCCTAGCTAGCACAAGCTTTTTTTGATACTATATCAATTGCTCCCTCTATTGGGCAGGATGCGCGGCAGACGTCGCAGCGTGTGCATAGCGCGTCGTCGATTATAGGGCGGTTGTATGGGGTAAACGGTATGGCGTTTACCGGGCAATTTTGCGAACAGATCGTGCAGCCTGTGGTGCATTTTTCCGTTACTTTGTAGGAGATCAGTTCTTTGCATTTGCCTGCCGGGCATTCTTTGTTTATGTGCGCTTCGTATTCGTTTTTGAAATATTTTAACGTGCTTAAAACGGGGTTAGGCGCGGTTTTGCCTAATCCGCAGAGGCTTGCGCTTTTAACGGATACCGCCAACTCCTCAAGGTCTTGTAAATCTTTATCCGTTCCTTTTCCATCACAGATTTTTTCCAATATATCGAGCATTCTTTTAGTTCCCACGCGGCAGAACGTACATCTTCCGCAAGACTGGTCTTGCGTAAACGTTAAAAAATATTTTGCTATGTCTACCATGCAGTCGCGTTCGTCAAGCACTACAAGGCCGCCCGATCCCATCATCGCGCCGGCTTCGGTCAACTTTTCAAAATCAACGGGAATGTTGCCTAACTCCGCCGGTACGCATCCGCCCGATGGGCCGCCGATTTGTATCGCTTTGAATTTTTTGCCGTCTGCTATCCCGCCGCCGATATGTTCGACTATTTCATTTATTGTTATGCCCATAGGCGTTTCTATGAGTCCGTTGTGGGCGACTTTGCCGGTGAGGGCGAATACTTTTGTGCCGGGGCTTTCAGGCGTACCGAGCGATTTGAATTTTCCCGCTCCACTGTTTATTATCCACGGTACGCATGCGTAGGTCTCGCAGTTGTTGATTAGCGTAGGTTTTTCCCAAAGGCCTTTGGATGCCGGAAACGGCGGTTTGAGCGTCGGCATTCCGCGCTTGCCCTCAATTGATTTTATGAGCGCGGTTTCTTCGCCGCAAACGAAAGCGCCGGCGCCTTCTACTATAGAAAATTTTACGGAAAATTTACCGTCTAAAATATTGTTGCCGATGATGTTTCTTTTTTCACATACGTTAATCGCCTCGCGCATGATTTTAAGGGCAAACGGATATTCCGCCCTTATGTAAAACATCGCCTCGCACGCGCCGACGGCGTAGGCGGCAATGAGCATTCCCTCAATGATCCTGTATGGAAACGACTCGAGCAGCATGCGATCCATATATGCGCCTGGATCGCCTTCGTCGCCGTTACATATCAGATACACATCGTTTGATGAATTAGTATCTAACCGTAGCGATGCGTGGCTTCTTACCGCCTCCCACTTTATCCCCGCGGGAAACCCGGCGCCGCCACGACCGCGAAGACCGGAGTTGCCCAAAATATCAACAACCTCATTGGCGCTTAACTCATGTAAGCACTTTTTAAGCGCCTCAAATCCACCCCTGCTTATATATTCATCAATATCAAGCGGCGTCATAGCCCCGTAGTGCTCTGTCACGATGTGCTTCTGCATGTTGAAAAAATTATCAACGGCCTCGCTATCTCTGCTAATTCGCAAGCGATCCGCCGCGGCCTGCGCGGGCTCGGATAACACCAATGATTCCGCCGCCGTATCAACCCATGAAATTACTTTGTTGATAATTGACGGCGGACGAAAATGATTCAGCGTAATGCTCGGCACATCGTCCGGCGTGATATTTGCGTATAGGTGAGAAACCCCGTTTGCTATGATCTCGACAAGCGGCGTTCTATGGCACATACCCACGCAGCCTACGTGTTTTATCTTCACCGGCAGACCGTATTTCGCAACGGTTTTTCGTGCAACGGTTTCAACGGCAGCGCTTCCGGAGGCGACGCAGCACGAGCCGAGGCATACTCTGATTTCGTTTGCCGCAGACAGGTCTTTATTATCAACTAATGTTTTATCAGCCTTTCGTTTTTTCCGCCGCCCTAAAAAATCCTTGATAATATCCCCGGCGGACGCCGCGGTAACGTGGCCGTAAATAATATCGTCGACCTGCACCGCCACCGCAAGCGAGCAACAGCCGAGGCAAGCGACCTTGTTGACGGTGAACAGATTATATGGATCGGTATCACTGCCGTCCGCGCAACCAAGATGCCGGCGGAATCCGTCATAGACCAAATCCGCGCCCTTGATGTGGCAGGCCGTACCCACACAAACGTTTATGTGATGGCACCCCGCGGGCATGTGGCGGAATTGAGAATAGAAAGTTGACACACCGGTAATATCGGCGGAGGATATATCGCTATTTTCACCAAGATAAATCAGCGCGGATTGCGGCAGATAATTATATCGCTTTTGAATCGCCTGAAGCAAGGGGATAACCTTGTCCGCTCCCCGCCCGATCGTTTCTAACTGAACGTCAAGCCATGCGGGGTCAAAGTTATCGACGCCGATATTCTTATCAATGGTCGCTGTATCCATAATTATGGCTAAAATAATATCCGCGAATGTATATTATGTATTAATTATGATAACTCTCGGCATAGAATCATCTTGCGACGAAACATCGGTTGCGATCTTAAACGGCGGTAGCGTCCTCGTAAGCCTCACCCATTCTCAAGAGGAACACGCGCTATACGGCGGCGTGGTGCCTGAGGTGGCTTCGCGGGCGCACTTGGAGAAGATCGACGGGCTTGTGAAACGGGCGCTTTCCGAATGCGGGCTTGCTCCCAATGATCTGGAATTGATTGCCGTGACCGACAGTCCCGGGCTTGCGGGAGCGCTGCTTGTGGGCATCAGCTTCGCGCTCGGATTGCACACGGCCTACGGCATACCCGTCACCGGCGTCAATCATTTGGAGGGGCATATCTGCTCGCTATTTATCGATCGCCCAAACCTCACTCCGCCGTTCATCGTCTTGCTCGCTTCGGGCGGGCATACGGCCATATACAATTATCAATCGTACAACAACTGCAAACTTTTAGGGCAAACGGTCGACGACGCGGCGGGAGAGGCATTTGATAAAGTGGGAAAGTTGCTCGGATTTACATATCCGGCGGGGCGGGCGATAGAAGAAGAGGCCGCGAAAGCCGTTAATCACGACCAGCATCAAGACCATAAAAAAATAACTTTCCCCACAGCCAAATTCACATCACCGGAAAAATCGTATTGCTTCAGCTTCTCCGGTTTGAAAACGGCGGTAAAAAATTTCATATCGGCGCAGGGCGAAAAGTATATTGATACTAACCGTCCCGAAATATGCGCGGCTTTTCAAAAAAACGTCGTCAATACGCTTGTAGACAATTTGGAGGCAGCGGCAAAGGCACACGGAGTAAAAACGGTAGCGGCGGCCGGTGGGGTAGCGTGCAACGGTTATCTGCGCAGAGAACTCGAAAAGCGTTTTGGCGCCGATAACGTGATGCTTCCGGCGCCGCGATTGTGTACGGATAACGGAGCGATGATTGCTATGGCCGGCTATATGATGCATAACAGTGGGCGAACCCGTTTCCCCAAAATGGACCCGGGGCGGGGGATATAATAGTAGTTCCGCTTTAAAATAGCGGCCTACATTGCCCAACGACTGCACGTTACTCCGTGACGTCGCCGGACGACGCAGGTGCCGTTTTAAAGTGGAGTGATTATATATTAACTCGGCGGCAATTAACCTCAACTATCTATTGAGTTTGGCTTTGTTTTTTGGTGACGGGGCTCTGCCCCGTAACGCCCCGATACTTTAGCCCCCCTGCGGGTCCCCCATAAGCGGTGACCGCTTACGGGGGACATGTGGGCATACTATCGGGGTAAAAATGTTAAAATCAAAACCAACGCAGTTTTGACAGTGGGGACAAATCCATGGGTTCGCCCATGTTTTGACTTTAGCATTACACCCGCCCGTAGGGTTTTAGGATACGGGTTTTAGCGTAAGTCGGTTTTAAAATGGGGGCGTTACGGGGGCGGAGCCCCTGTCACCAAAAGGTTTAAAAGATTTTGACTTTAATGTTTTGAAGTTG
>JAITUP010000021.1 GCA_031286265.1 Chitinispirillales bacterium
GGGGCAGTTTTGAGTAGTGGTTTTGTCAAGTAGTGAAAACGGCTTTTTGAGCCAACGAAGAGCGTTTTTATGGCGAAAATTGATATTGCCGCAAATATACAATATATAAATATGAATACCATATTAACCAACATAAAACTTTCCATGATAACTTAACTTCTCCTCAACATTTCCTATATTTATATTAAAACAAAAAATCCTATTTAACTAACAACCGTCCCCACATCCTGCCCTTCCAAACATTTTGCCAAATTCCCATCCTCAAGTAATTTGAATACGATGATGGGGATGTTTTGATCCATGCAAAATGAAAATGCCGTGGCATCCATTATCTTGAGTTTTTTTGATAACGCCTCAGCATGGGTTATGGTGTCGAAACGCTTTGCATTTGGGTTTCCTACCGGGTCGCTATCGTAAATTCCATCTACTTTTGTAGCTTTGAAGAGCGCTTCGGCGTTGACTTCCGCGCATCTTAAAGCCGCGGCGGTGTCGGTTGTGAAAAACGGGCTGCCTGTGCCGCCTCCGATTAGTACCACGCTACCGGATTCCATCAGGTCAATGGCACGGGCCGGGGTGTAGTACTCCCCTGCTCTGTCGAGCCGCACTGCTGTCAGGACTTGAGCTTTTGCGCCATACGATTTTAGATGCTCGGCAAAGGCTATTGAGTTGATGACTGTCGCCAGCATTCCCATCGCGTCGCCGGCGACACGGGAGACACCCTCGGCCGTAGCGCCGCGGAGGAAATTGCCGCCGCCTATGATAATCGCGATCTGCACACCGTCTTTGGCGACTTGCGCCACCTCACCGGCTACCTTGGCAATGGTCGCGGGATCGATGCCAAAACCGCTACCGCCGGACAACGCCTCGCCGGATAGCTTCAGTAATATGCGTTTATATTTATAATTGTTCGACATAGATATCGTAAGAAACCAAGTACCGTCATTGCGAATGTGGCGGAAGCAATAACGATTTTAATTATAAGGCACCTCTAAAGGCCGCCATTGCGAGCGCCCACGATTTTTAGAGGTACCCTATATCCATAGAATATTATTCTTCAGCGCCAAGTTCAAAACGAACAAAGCAAAGCGGTTTCACATCCGCCCCAATGGCTTTAGATGTTTCGGCAATTATCTCTTTAACGCTCTTTTCTTCGTAGCGAATGGATTTTTGATTGACAAGCGTCACTTCCTCGTAATACTTAGCGAACTTGCCTTCCACAATTTTTTCCCAAATATTCTCCGGTTTGCCGGAGGTTTTCACCTGATCAAGAAATACTTCCTTTTCCTTGGCAATCGTTTCTTCCGATATGCCGTCCGCGTCAACAGCCAAAGGGCTGGCCATCGTAACCTGCAACGCCAGGTCTTCGCCGAGCTGCGCGAGTTCGGGGGATGAGAGCGCGGCAGCGCTTGAAGCCTCAAACTTGATCATCACGCCAAATTTGCCGCCGCCGTGGATGTATGAGAAAATTTTCTCCTTAGACGGATCGGCATCAATCTTGGCATAGCGACGGAACATGATGTTTTCGCCGATTTTGCCGACAAGCTCCGTAACCTTCGCCTCAACCGTGATTCCGCCGATAGACGCGTCGACCAGTTGAAGCGCGGCGGCGTGATCGGCCGGTTTCTGCGCGAGGAGCAACTTGCCGAGAACATCAATGAAAGCAAGAAAATCGTCGTTGCGCGCAACAAAGTCGGTCTCGGAGTTAACCTCGTAAACGATGCCGCATGTGTCGTCTACGAGTATGGACACTTTACCCTCTTTCGCGGCTTTACCGGCACGCTTGGCGGCGGTAAGCTCACCCTTTTTGCGCAGATTCGCGATAGCAAGTTCTATGTCGCCGTTGGCATCAATCAAAGCCTGTTTGCAGTCCATCATGCCAAGGCCGGTTTTGTCCCTTAGGGCTTTTACTTCTGAAGCAGGTATATTCATTTTTTTATCCTCCAAATAAATTCAAATTTTAAAAATTACGTAAATCAAAACAACCGCAATCAATTAATCGTCGTCTTCACTCATCACTTTCGCGATTTTCTTGTGGACGACGCGGTGACGCTTGGCTTTGCTGCCTTCGCCTTCTTCCTTCTTCCGCTCTTCCGCCGGTTCGGCTTTGGATTCCATTTCTTCGACGGTAGTCGCCGGTGCGGTAGCGTTTTCGAGGATGACATCGCTCACGGCGCGGGCTATGAGCTGGACAGATTTGATGGCATCATCGTTGCCGGGGATCGGATAGTCGACCATATCGGGATCGCAGTTGGTGTCCACGATCGCGCCGATGGGAATCCCCAAACGTTTTCCCTCCTTAATGGCGATGTGCTCTTTTATCGTATCGACTACGAAAATAATGGCCGGCGGACGACGCAGGTGGCGAATACCGGTCAGCACCGCGAGAAGTTTCTCTTTTCTCTTGGCGATGAGCAAACGTTCTTTCTTGGGCAGAAGTTCTATTGAACCGTCGGCCTCCATCTTTTCAATCTTGTCGAGCTTGGCGATGCTCTGTTTGATGGTCTGGAAGTTTGTGAGCATGCCGCCGAGCCAGCGCTCGGTAACGTAGGGCATGTTGCAACGCTCCGCCTCTTCGCGGATGCAGTCGCGAAGCTGCTTCTTGGTGCCGACAAACAGCACTTTGCCGCCCCGCTTAACCTCAACCTTCACGCGCTCGGTAAATTTGTCGAGCGTGGTGATCGTCTTGTTGAGATCAATAATGTAGATGCCGTTTTTGGGGCAAAGGATAAAGCGCTTCATCTTGGGATTCCAGCGCTTGGTCTGGTGGCCGAAGTGGGTCCCGGCATCCAACAGATCTTGCAATGTCAACGATGACATAGGTTAGTACTCCTTAAATGTATGGGTTATAACTGCCACGACAATCATCACGGAAAACGACCGCCCCCCGAAAGGGCAGCACCCATTTTCCGCTCGCGCCGTGTGATTAAAAATTAACGTTTCGAGAACTGGAAGCGTCTGCGTGCGCCGGGCTGGCCGTATTTCTTGCGCTCTACCACGCGCGAATCGCGGGTCAGCATGCCGCCTTGACGCAAAGCCTTGCGGTTATCCTCGTTCACAAGCGCGAGAGCGCGGGATATGCCGAGGCGTATCGCGCCGGATTGGCCGGTAAGGCCGCCGCCGTGAACACGAACCGATACATCGTAGCTCTCGGCGACGCCGAGCATCCGCAGAGGTTTCTCCACATCCATAACGAGCACATCGCTCTTGAGGTATTCCGCCATCGCCTGACCGTTTACCGTCCGCTCGCCTTTGCCGGGGCGGATAATCACGCAGGCTATCGCGCTTTTGCGCTTTCCGGTTCCTGTGTACCTGTTTTCCAAAATAACTCTCCTATACTATACAATAGTTATATACGCCGTTACGCGCGCGCCCCTAAACCTTCTGAACAACCGGCGTAGGTCCGACCGACAATTTCAGCGCCTTGGGCTGCTGCGCCGCGTGGGGATGTTCGGGCCCACGGTAGACAAAAAGTTTGCGCATGATAGCCCGCCCCCGCGGGTTTTTTGACACCATGCCCTTGACGGCATGAATCACAACCTGCGTAGAATCGCGGCTCATCTGCTCTTCAAAACTACGCTCCTTACCGCCACCGGGATAGGTCGAATGACGGAAATAGCTCTTGGTATCAGGCTTCCTACCGCTAAGCCGAACCTTATCGGCATTAACGACAATAAGGTAATCGCCGTGATCCTGATTAGGCGAATAAGCCGGTTTATTCTTGCCGATAAGTACATGCGCCGCCTTACTGGCAAGCCGCCCCAAAGTCAACTCGGCGGCGTCAACAACAAACCACCCGCGCTCAATAGACCTAGTGTCAACAACAACGGTTTTCATGTCACTCCCCAATGCCTAAAAATACGAAAAAATACGCATAGTCCATTGAAAATATGTTATGGGGAAACGGATGTCAAACATTTTTTTATTTTTTTTCACTTTTTTTGCAGTATTCATCAATCCACCGCCGATTTACCCTAAATTTGCTCCAAAATGCCATAAATGGGCACCGTTACAAGCTCCTAACCTGTCCACATATTATTAACCCGACGGTAATTAACCTCGACGTTAAAATCAAAACCTTTAAAATCAAAATCTTTTTTTGGGGACAGGGGCTCATAAGTTT
>JAITUP010000079.1 GCA_031286265.1 Chitinispirillales bacterium
AGTTGAGACAGTACCGGTTTTCCATGCTTGGCGTCATCAGAATAATATTCGTCAATATTTTCAATGATTTTTGCGCTTGCCGGAATCCCTGTCTTGTCAGAAAGGGCGGCAAAATCCAAGTAATCACGCATTTGATTTCGTTTTACAATGAGAAATGCCTTTATTCTTATAATCTCTTCTATTGTCGGTACGTTCAAAAAGAAATCATGCAATTGGATTTTTTGAAATTCTAACGGTCTTTTGCGAATAAGCTGCCTGATACCGGCTTCTATTCCGCCGAGTTCACCTAATATTATCTTTCCATATACAACCCTGTTGGTAACCCAATCGCCCTCTCGTTCCAACGAATCTAAAATGAGGTCGAATCTTTCTTCCAAATCTTCAATAACATGGTCGTGGTCAATCGAATACCGATGTCCGGCATATACGAAAGCAGTAGCCTCCCCAACAAGGACAGTATCAGGGACAATATTTTGCAACCTTGCCGCCTGTTCACGCACTTTTTTCATCTGCTCTTCCATATACCAATTATTTTTGAGCGTTTTTAAAACAACGCTGCAAAAGTACATTTTTTTATTTATTTTGTAAATCTTTGGACAGAAAACAGAAATTTGATTTCTATGAATCAGGTTTTAGGGCGCCATACCATGGTGAAGGCGGGTATTTCCACTTGGCAGAGCCTTTTTTTACGGAAGGAATTTTCTCCGGCGTCAAATCGTAGGTCAGTTCGTTTTTATAAAGAGGCGCTCCCATCGTATTATTCGGAGGAAGATACTCAAAAACAAAAAAGTCAAATTGCCCTATCCGGCTGGGTCTGTTTTTGGCTGATTCGAAAAGGTTGTCTTCGGCGTTGAAGTTAAGTTTTTTTATCGCTTGTTTCACCTCCTGTGGTGTAAATGAAAATCCCATTTCATAATCCCATCCCTTATCACATATATTGCGGTAAATATATATGTCTTTAAAGTTTTTGGATAAAATGTCAATGCTGCCTACGCCTCCGCTAAACCATCGGGGTGATCCGCAATTATAGAAAGTATTGTTGAATATATGAATATCCGAGCGCGGTCCGTCGCCACCCCACACTCCAAACAGGACGCCGGCGGCTTTCATGTTATAAATCACGTTATGATGAAAACGTATATTCCGCACTTCCGATTCTTTTCCTTCCACGCTGATCGCGAATCCCCAGGCGCTATCATGCGCCACATTTTCGTATAGTTCGATATCTTCCAATAGTCCGAACCAGGCGTCCACATAGTATGCCTGACGGGGCACATCGTGTACATAGTTATGATGAATTATACCATAACGGCTCACTTCCTTACAATCTATGCCTTCTTTGTAGCAATTATGTACGTGATTGTATGCGACATCGAAGAAACGCGCTCCGCATATTGAAATCGCTTCATGAGGCGCTTCGCCCGGTCTGGGTACTTCCGCATTTCGATATTCCCTGTCATTTGCGCGTACCACTTCACAGTTATACACCTTTACAGAGTCGGCATACCACAAACCTATGCCCGAATTATAGGTGCGGTCGGTCGTGCAACTGTCAAGTATAATATGCGTTGAAGGGCCTCTGACAATGAATCCGGCAGCTCGCGAGTTAATTACTCCGATATTTTCAAATTTCACATACGAAGCTTTTTCTATTTGTACTACTCCTTGTGTGGTTCGTGAAAAAAGTTGTCCTTTATTCCCGCCATCTACGACATAAATCTCGCTTCCATCCAATATCGCCTTCTCACCCGGCATCGAACGGTAAACGACCCAATTGCCCTGTTCGCCTCCCTGAGGCTTGAATTGTGCATCTAACAAATAGGTTCCACCGCGAATAGTGATAGTATCACCCGGTTTTACCTGTCCGGAAGCCTTTTGAATGGTCCGAAACGGATTATCAACTGTTCCCGGATTATTATCAAATCCTTTCAGTGAAACAAAATACTCTCTGGCATGCGTTGTCAGTATTTGAAAATGTAAAAACATGCCCAGAAAAATTAACCAAATCGTTTTTTTTCTTAATTTATTCATAATTATTTTGAATTATCTACAACAATTTTGTATGTTCCTTGCGCTGCCCTGACCGTCATTCGACCGTTCATTATTACGCCTGTCTTTTCAATTCCCGGCGTTTCTTCGATGGGCAGACCGCTTTCGGTGACAACTGAAAAGCCATAAACGGGGATTGATACGGTGGCGTAGCTCCCGACAGGTACAGTTAAATTCATTTCTAATCGGTTACTACTTTGTTTTATTTCGGAAACAATTTTTCCGTAAGGCGACTTCGTTGAGTAGTACGCATAATCCAATTTTTGCGGCAAATCCGGATTAATGATGATATGTTTATACCCCGGTTCATTTTCGTCGGCGTTCACACCGGCAAGCGTCCGGTAAAACCAATTCAATCCGCCGCCAAACATCGGATGGTTCCGTGAGGATTGGCCATTCCAATGTTCCCATGTAACGGTCGCTCCCTGCTCAATCCAATGGCCATAACTTGGGAAATCGCGTTTGTTCATCGCCTCGTAAGCCACATCATTCATTCCCTGCGCCGCCAGCGTTTCAAAGAAAAATTGGGTACCGAAGATGCCGGTATTCAGATGTCCGTTATATTGGTCTACGATTTCCTGACGCCAGGTTTTAAGAACATCGTTATAGTATTCGCGAGGCGTTCCCATGACAAGCGCAAAAACGTTGCTCCCGAAATCCCCGTATGTTTTATTTTCGGCGTTGTAAAATTTTTTGTGGAACGCAGCCCTCACGCTATTGGCTATGGAAGAATAATACGCATAGTCGTCGCTCATATTCAAGGCTTTGGCCGCTCTTGACGTAAAGTCGGCGCAACGCCATAAAAAGAAGGTATGCACTAATTCTTCCGAAGGAATTTTGAAAGCTGGCGCCCAGTCGCCTAAGTTCAGCCAATAATTGGAGAGAGAAGTATTGACGTTTGTTTTTTGGGCGAACATCGTTCCTTCTTCCGTGAGCCAGGTAAGCATATAGCGAACCTGTTCTTTCATCGCAAAATAATTA
This sequence comes from Chitinispirillales bacterium, assembly GCA_031286265.1. GTDB lineage: Bacteria > Fibrobacterota > Chitinivibrionia > Chitinivibrionales > Chitinispirillaceae > GUT77. Next base: position 3,031 of record JAITUP010000079.1, read on the forward strand.
TCTTCGAGCATCTTTTTGTCTCCATAATGGACATAAAATTCCCAGGGCATGATATTCATAGCCGCTCCCCAGGGGACGCCGCCGCCGCAACCGGGTTGCCATGGCGCGCCGTTAGGCACATACCCCGTTTCGATATTCTGGGCGTCGCGCATGTCGCGAATCCATTTTTTGTAGAAGGCGGCAGCATCGAAGTTGTGCATCAC
>JAITUP010000179.1 GCA_031286265.1 Chitinispirillales bacterium
TCTGATATCTTTTCACCCATTGGATGAAGATAAATAATGGTAAAAAAGTGGGTTAACTTATTGATTTTACTCACTAAAGCGCACCATAAATAAATTTCAACTGCGGTTTTTAGGTTAAAATCAAATTCTTTTTTGGTGACAGGGGCTCAAAGTTTCCTCTTTCAATCATAGTGCAGGGTGTACACTGTACACCCTCACTTACTTCGAGCATAGTCTATCTCCCGTAACGCCCCCATTTTAAAACCGATTTACGCTAAAACCCTTACCCTTAAAACCATACGGGCGGGTGTAATGCTAAAGTCAAAACATGGGGGCAGTCTCAAAAGCCGTCATTGCGGGCTTGACCCGCAATGACGGGGTGGGCTGGGCGCTCGCAATGACGGCTTTTGAGACTGCCCCCTACTGTGTTGGTTTTGGTTTTAACATTTTTACCCCGATAGTATGCCCACATGTCCCCCGTAAGCGGTCGCCGCTTATGGGGGACCGCAGGGGGCCTATTGTATCGGGGCGTTACGGGGCAGAGCCCCGTCCCCAAAAAAAGATTTTGATTTAAATCTTTTTAAAAACCTTTACCTACTGATATTGCCCCGTCACCAAAAGATTTAAAAGAGTTTGGCGTTGCGATTAATCATTGCCGGGTTAATAACATCCTCCTTATCTGTTAGTGTTGGCCCTACCTGACTATAACCGACCCGCGGAAAACATCGCCGCCGGATCTGATTCTGTAGATGTATAAACCTTTGGCCGACACAGGTATGGTTAACGATGTTCTGCCGTCTGTCGACATGCGCCTTACCAGTATTCCCCGCGCGTTAAAAATTTCGACTTGTGCCTGAGACGCGGTGGGCATTGTGAATGATATTCCGTTTTGGCGCGGCCTTACGGACGGCCTCGCGGCCAGACGCGCGGTTTGCGTTTGTTGTTGCCGTGGCGATACGCTGACGACGTGGCCCGCTTCCCACTCTTCCATGTGAACTACCGCGGCGCGGTCGCGATTCGCTCTAGTGTCATAGCCCGCAACTTCACCGTTACTTGCGAAACCGCGCCTCAACAGGTTCTCCCACCCCGCGAGACGGACGCCCTGATCGCTATAAACCGTCACATTATAAGTTCTATCTTGAGACGGCGGCCCGAAGTCGAAAGTGAATACGAGTTCGTAGGTTCCAGCGCCATGCTTCTCGGGAACCGCCGCCGGATCGTCGATAAAACTGTCGACACTGTTACTGTTGCCGTTTTTCGCGCTGAATTTTCCATTTTCATACCTTAAAACGCCATATAGATGGGCATCACTTGCCCCCGACGGGTTGCCGGTGTTATCTCTTGCCGACGGCCCGATGCGTATCTCCGCATCCGGGTCAAGTATTGTCAGAAAAAAACGAAGCGTGTCGCCAGTTCCAAAAGTCCTCCCGAGCGGCATTCTCTGCCATACGTTGTCACAAAGCAAATCGAGCTGGTCGAGGACAATCACATGCCTGCTCTGCGGATTGTCCCGCGTGCCGTCGCTAACGTTAAAATTGATATTGTAAATTCCGGGACTATAAAACGTCAATTCCTGAATCGCCCCGGGCATGGTTGCGTTAAGCGGCTGTACGGGGGTAGTGGGCGCAAGCCCGCGCGTTTCGTAATTGAGCCCGCTTCCGAGGCTTGCCGTGAGATCGGCGTAAATTGTAAACCCGCTACCGTCCGGCGCAAGCCGCCCCGCCGTTTCCGAGAGCGTGTAGAGCGTCTGCGGATATGGCGATGACTCAGGGTTTGATACTACCAGAAAATCATCAAACGTTATGTAAGTATCCGTAGGAGGCGCCCAAGACGGATCGGAGCCGCCGAAGAACGTGGATATGTAGAACAAGTCAATATTGAGTTCATCGGTATGCCTGAAAACCATACCCGTTTGTTCCAGCGACAATTCGCCGTCAACCCACGTGCGCACCATTCCATCTGCCGCGCCCGGTGTGTTCATAATAACCTGCGTAGTAATGGAATGCCACTGCCCTGGGATAAACCGCTTTGTCGGCGGTACCTTGTCGAAAAGCAATTCCTCCCCAAAACCCTGGTTTGCCGTATAATAGAGATACTGCTCGCCCAAACCCTCGCGCCGCCACATTACTCTTGCGCTCCAACCGTTATATCCATCCGCTTCACGCCCCCCTGTAATGCACTCCCCGCCGCAAAGCCCCGGCAGCTTGCCGCCGCGGACAAAATCGAACTCATTTACACCCTCGCTCCCAAACATCACTCTGTAACTCGCCCAAGCCGTATCAACGCCCCTCTTTAACGCAGCCCTAATCTGCACGGTGCTCGCAGAGCCGATTTGACCAGCCGGATAAAGCAAGCGCAAAGCTTTGCCCGTTCCGTTTTCACCGGGCACAATCTCACCGCGCCCCAATTCCAAGCTATTGCTAAACCACGTGTATCCCGGATAATGAAAATCCGCTTGCGCCATCTCGCGGGTATATTGCCCCAACGGATGATCTTCAAAATTCACCTGAAGCAGCACTTCGGCAAAAAGAAGCGCCGGCGCTATCGTTAAAACCCAAAACAGAAAAAAACAGGTACGTTTACGCGTATCCATAATAAACCCTCCTTTAAATGGATGGAAACAATAAGGTCAATAAAACCAAAATAATAAAAAGTTTGACTTTCCATCGTCAAAAACATATTTTATCTGATTGCGATAAAATTACGTATCATAAATTCAATGGAGGTTAGCGGTTTGGAACGTGTTCAGGTTCAGGATCAAAACAGCGTCAACATGCGCTATAGCATGCTATCGGCGGCAGTTGTTTTTTTTGTTTCGTTTGGCGTTTACATGGCGTCAATAGCGCCGTCAATTGCCTTTTGGGACTGCGGTGAGTATACTGCCGCGGGTCATTCGCTCGGCATTCCGCACCCGCCCGGGAACCCTCTGTTTGTACTTTTGATGCGCGTTGCGAGTATGGCGTTCTTCTTTTTTGAGGATGTCGGTTACCGCATGAACTTTGCGGCGGCGCTTTCGAGCTCGCTTACCGCGGTATTTATTTACCTCACCATCACTCAGGCGACTAAACTGTTCATCGGCGCCCCAGATACTCCGCAGAAGCAGGCCGCCACGCACATCGGCGGGGTTGTGGGCGGATTGTTCGCGGCTTTTGGGTATACGTTTTGGTTCAGCGCGGTGGAAACCTCGGTCTACAATTTTTCGATGCTCAACATCGCGATTTGTACATGGATGATGCTTTTATGGGCGCAGAGTAAGGCGGCTGACAGAGACAGGTTGCTTGTCCTCGTGGCGTTTTTGGGGTTTTTAGGTATTGGGCTGCACATGTACAGCATGATTATTTTCCCGTCGGCGTTTTTATTCATGATATTGTGGGATGAAGATAAACGCAAAGACTGGCGGCTCTGGATTACGGGTTTGCTTATGGCCTCTATTTTATATAACCTTTCGTTTTTCATAAAGGTCGGACCGGCTGTTTTGCTTATTACGTTGCTTATGTATCTCACGTCTAAAGAAAGCGCGCGCAAGTGGCGGCTTTGTTTCTTCTTTTCACTGTTCGCCATTATCGGTTATTCGGTACACCTTTTTATCCCCATACGTTCGGCGCTTGAGCCTATGATAAACGAGGGTCATCCGGCGACGTGGGAAGCGCTTATCGGGTTTCTCGAGAGGCAGCAATACGGCTCCGAGAGCATGGTCAGGCGCATGTTTTGGCGGCGCGGTTATTGGTCGAATCAGTTTGGCATAGACGGCCACATGGGGTTCGGCGGGTTTCATATCACGCAGTTCTTCCGGTTTGACATTGCGGATACGGAACGTTCTTTCTTTGCCGCAGGTTTCATTCAGGGAATGGCCAAGCTCTTTTTATACCTCATCCCGACGGCGTTTATGATTTACGGATGGACGTATCTGTTTAAGAAGAATAAGGCGGCGGCGGTGTTTCTTATTTCGCTCACGCTTGTTACTACTATCGGTATGGTGTTCTACATGAATTTCGCCGACGGCAACAGGCCCGAACGATTTGAACACGAGTGGTGGGTGCGCATGGGGCAGCCCGATCCAATGCCCACGGTACACCGCGAAGTGCGAGTGCGGGACTATTTCTTTACTGCCGGATTTATGTATTTTGGGATGTGGATAGGCCTTGCGGCTTCCTGTTTGCTACACGCGCTCTTTTCAAGCAGAGACAAGATTTCACGAACGGTTACCGCGCCTGTTTGCGCGGTTTTGCTTGCCGTGTCTCCCGTGCTACCCGCCCGTTCCAACTTCCCTCTAAGCACACGCGCCAACGATTGGGTACCTTTTGACAGCGCCTACAACATGCTCAACAGTTGCGAGCCGAACGGGATCATCATTACAAACGGAGACAACGATACCTTCCCGCTCTGGGCGCTCCAGGAAGCTTACGGTATCCGCACCGATATCCGCGTGGTCAATCTTAGCCTTGCCAATACCGACTGGTATAACAAGCAGCTCAGAAAACTCGAACCGCGGGTGCCTATGTCGTTTACGGAAAGCGAACTCAATTTGCTGCGGCCGGAAATCATGGACCAGCCAAAGCCGCGCGGCAGACCGTGCCCGCGCCGTTTGCAATTACCGGAAGCGGAAATTACGGTTACACTGCCGGAAGCGACGATACAGGCGCGGGGCCGGGACACTGTCTGCCTCAGGCAGTGGCGCGTTCAGGATAAAATGGTAATCAACATAGTGAACGCAAACGCTTGGGAAAGACCCATCTATTTCGCGTCGACGGTCTCACCGGATAACTACATGGGCCTCGGTCCGTTTTTGCGCAACGAAGGGCTCGTGCTTAGAATCATGCCGGAACAGGTAACCGCCCGCAATCAATATAACCTCGAACGCGTATTGGCGCTAATTGATACCGTATACAAATTGAGAGGCGCCGGCGATGCCGTAAACAACGCCACCACAACAAGGCATCTCCAAACCTATCTGCAAATAGCGTTTGACATGCGCCGCCCGATGGACGCTATCAGAAGAGACCTCGAGGTGCAAAGAATGATGGTGAGAGCCGCGACCGAAATTCAGGAAGAGGAAACCGACACACAAACGGCGGATTCCAACACTCTGGCAACGGACGATCCCGCCCTCGAAGCATTGCGCGAAAGATTAGAGGAAGCGGAAAGAGATTACGAGAGGAAAATGGGAATTATGACCAGATATCTCGAGAGACTCGTAGAAATATTACACTGGGACTGGCGCCCGCGATGGATATTCAGCGAATTCCTTATCGAACACGGCAAAGCCGACGAGGCCATAGCCATGCTCGAACACGCGATCGCGACAGAAAGAGACCCGGAACACCTCACGTACTACGAATCAATTTTAGAACAGGCGAAAATGGAAATAGGAATAGGGAGGCCTTAAAATGGAAAAAACATATCTGACACGAGGCGGCTACGAGAGGCTCGCAACCGACCTCGAACAACTGCAAACCGTGAGACGGCGCGAAATAGCCGCACAGTTAGAACTCGCCCGTTCACACGGCGACCTAAGCGAAAACGCCGAATACGACGCGGCAAAACACGCAATGCAGCTAAACGAAGCACGCATACGCGAACTGCAAGAAAAACTCACAACAGCGGAAATTATAAATACCGATAACGTGTCGACCGATAAGGTACTCTTAGGCACAAAGGTAACGCTGTGGGATTTTACATACAAGGAAGAAATAGAATACGAAATAACAGGATCGGACGAAGCCGATCCGGCAGCGGGGAGAATATCGGTCAACTCCCCGGTGGCCACCGCGCTATTAGGACATCCGGTAGGAGCCCAAGTAGAAGTAAAAGCGCCAAGAGGCGTGATGAAATATGAAATTAGAAAAATATCGCGGTAACACATCAACCATAGCGCCCATTACGGCGGAAGCAATTAAATATTTGAAGTTTTTTCAGAAAAACATTGACTTTTGTCGATATTATTATTAAACTTAGGTATGTAGGGCTGAAAATCAGGCCTTTTAACCAAATAATAACTTTTTCAGAAGGGGTGTTTCAAATGAAAGCACGAATTAAAGCGTTTTTGGCGGTGATTTTGGTGGGTGGGGTCGTTTTTAGCGCGATGGCGCATATACGTATACATTCAAACGGAAATATTCAATTGCAAATCCCTAATGTAGGACCGCTTCGCTGGACGGATGTGTTTGGCAGTTTGTGGTTGCTCCAACAGAGCAATATAGGTGGAGATTTGTTCACGGACGGGAAACTCGATGTTTTCAAGGACATCATCACTTACGAGAATATTTTTGCCCAAGGCGATATCTACGGTAGAGCAAAATTCTTTGTCCACCCACACCCGACCGACGACACGAAAGTCATAAGATACATCACAGTAGAATCCGGCGAGGCCCTCACGGTAGTACGCGGTATGGCTAAAACCGCAAACGGTGAGGCTACAATTAAACTACCGGAGCATTTTTCTTTGGTCACCAGTGCAATGGAACCGATAACAGTAATTCTAACCCCCATAGGTGCACCGGCTCTGCTCTATACAAGGCAGGCCAGCAAAGATGAAATCGTGGTTGCGGTGGGTAACGACTTCCGTGACGTCGAGTTCGCGTATCAGGTAACCGGTATCCGCGATGGATTCGAAAATCAAACGCCCATCGTAAGTGAAGCTAAATTAGGTACCGAGACCACTGTCCGGGAGGATGTGTTGGAAAGGATCAACGTGCATAATGAAAGAGCCCGGACACAGCGAGAGGAAATGAGGAGCAGGGGAGGGGAAGAATTGGAGCATTTTGAGCAACCGATAGAGCTTAACGAAATAAACACCCCAAACATTAACATGGAAACAGAAACCACGCCAATCTTCAACCCCGCTATCCAAAACAATATAAACAACGAGGCCTCTGTTGCCTTCGCCGCTCCAATGGAAACACTTACAGGCGAATTCGTAGCTGGCCCAAACCCCGCTGATAGAAGAGCCGGAGCGGTAATGAACTTTTTCTACCGAGGAGAACCAATAAGGAATGGGCAGTTGAAAATTTACGATGACGCCGGAAAGGTCGTCAATAAAATCAAGATCAATGACAGAATACCGGGAGGCCAGCCAAATAGTTGGGTCGCCCTGTGGGACCTGACCGATAGAAGGGGTAGGCTTGTTTCCGAGGGTACATACCTTGTAAGAGGCACGCTTGTGACGCAAGATGGGAAAAGAGAGAGAGTTATGATAACTGTGGGTGTTCGGTAAATGAGGATGGGTTTTGCTATTACATGGGTACTTTTTTTATAAGTGCCCATATAGCTTAATGTATCAAATGGAGGGATATAATAATGAAGAAAAGAAATATTTTACTATGCATATTTGCGATGTTGCTGGCATTTACAGTAACTATTAATTGCAGCGAATATCCAAAAAAAATTAATCCAGTTTTAATAGAAGAAGGACGTCGCTTTGGCGGTCGTCAAGGAAATTTCGTAATAAGAACACAGGCAAAATGGGATGATTTGATATGTTCTCGATTTTGGGCGGATAGTGCAGTTGCGGCTTGTCGCCAAGATTTTGCAG
>JAITUP010000271.1 GCA_031286265.1 Chitinispirillales bacterium
ATGCAAAAAATATTATTTTTTTTAGGCCTTTGATTTCGTCTGGGTAATATGGGCGGTTAGTTTTTAAAAAAAACGCCGTACACCAACCACGCAAGAATGAACATCGCCCTTCCCGTTCAAACGACCCTTTGTTGTCCCAAACATTACGGAGCGACATCAGAGGGTTAGGCGGACCTTTTTTAAAAAAAGGTTTAAAAAAATCTTAACCTCCAACCCCGCAAGAATGAACATCCCCCGTAATGGGTTTTAGAGTAGGCCGGGATACCTTTTGAAACATAGTTTAATCCTAATGGAAAATTTGGCTTAAAAAAACATCTTAATAGAAAATTTGGATTTATAACATATCTTGCCCCTACCATTTATTATATTGTAGGGTTGTTGATTTTGAAGGAGAGGTGCCCGAGCGGTTGAAGGGGCGCGCCTGGAAAGCGCGTGTACGCAACCCGTACCCAGGGTTCAAATCCCTGCCTCTCCGTTTTTGAAAGATGGTAATTTTTTTATCGGGACCAGGCCCTGCGCAACAAGAGGCTGTGAACCCCGCCAGGCCCGGAAGGGAGCAACGGTAAGCGGATGCTCAGTGTGCCGCAGGTAAACTTGGTCCTTTTATTGAAATGCCTATTTTTAGAATAAGGTCTTAAAAGTCTATGGCATACATGGTTTTCGCCCGTAAGTGGCGTCCAAAAACTTTCGACGATGTAATCGGGCAGGAACACATCGTAGGCACCCTGCGTCGGGCAATCGAAAAAGACCGGATAGCGCACGCATACATCTTCACCGGCACACGCGGCGTCGGCAAGACCACCATTGCGCGGATACTCGCCCGCGCGCTCAACTGTGAAAAAGGCCCTACCCCAACGCCATGCGGGGAATGCGCGATATGCAAAGACATCCTGAGCGGGCAAGGGTTCGATGTAGCGGAGATTGACGGCGCGTCGAATAACAGCGTGGCCGATATACGGGAATTGCGCGAAAATATCGGATACTCGACAATGTCCGGAAAATACAAGGTTGTGGTTATCGACGAGGTCCACATGCTGTCCACGGCAGCTTTCAACGCGTTTCTCAAGACGCTCGAGGAGCCGCCGCCAAACGTGATTTTCATTATGGCCACGACCAATCCCGAAAAAATCCCGGTAACGATTCACTCGCGCTGTCAAAGATACGACTTCCGCCGCGTGGGTACAGAACGGATCGCCGCGCATCTTGCCAAGATTTGTGAGGCGGAGGGCATGAAGTTCGAAAAAGGCGCGTTAATCCTAATTGCCAGAAAAGCCGAGGGGAGCGTGCGCGACTCGCTTAGCCTGCTCGATCAGGCCTGTTCATTTTGCGGCGATAATCTGTCGGAAAAGGAAGTCCGCTCGGTGCTTGGACTTGTTGGGACGGATGTCTACCGCGGGCTTATGAAAGATATTAGGGAAAAGAATCAATCCGACGCGCTGGGATCGATTCAAAAAGCGCTTTTTGACGGCTATGACCTGCATGAATTTATCATGGGTCTGCAGGAATACCTGCGAAATCTCCTGTTTGCGCGGATTCCCGGGGCGCTTGAGGCGCGCGGGATCGATTTGGAAGCGGAGGAGGCGAAGAAGTTCGCCGACGAATCCAAGGAGTTCGCTGAAACGGATTTGTTGCGCATGGCCGAGATCGCCAAAAAAGTTGAGATGGAGTTAAAGTGGAGCGCTTATCCGCAGTTTTTGGTCGAGGTGATGACGCTGAAATTTCTCTATCTCGATACTTCGGCAAGCATTGAGCAACTGTTGAAATTCGCCGCTGAAAAAGGCGGGGAAAATACCGCTGGTCTACTGGCCCCCGGCAGCGAAGGCGTAAAAAAAAAAACTGAATTAACACCAGCGCACAAACCGAAGCCTGAAGTACCGGCAAACGCAATCAATAATAATAACAATGAACACGTTGACAAAAATATTAGCGTCGACGGAAATACAGCCAAAACCGAACCAATGATAAAAACTCTTGTTAACATATTCGACGGTGAGTTGCTCTAAGGCAACACCTTACGGAGATATAAATAATGGCAGTTGCCCCAAAAGTCCGCGTCCGCTTTGCTCCCTCCCCAACCGGTTATCTGCATGTTGGCGGGGCTCGGAGCGCGCTTTTTAACTATTTGTTTGCCCGTCGGTTCGGCGGGGATTTTTTGCTGCGGATTGAAGATACCGACAGGTCGCGCTTTGTAGAAGAGTCGCTCACGGAAATATACGACAGCCTGAAATGGCTTGGGCTCAATTGGGACGAGGGGCCGGGGAAAGATGGAGGTTGCGGGCCATACGTCCAATCGGAGCGGCTTGATATATACGGCAAAATGGCGGCGCGGCTGATTGATGCCGGGCACGCGTACAGATGTTTCTGTACGGCTGAAAGGTTGGCGGAAGTGAGGGCCGGGCAGGAAAAAAACGGAGAGGCGACGGGATATGACCGGCAGTGCCGCGGCCTGCCGCAGAGCGAGGTTGAGCGGAATGTTAGCGGCGGCGCCCCGTTTGTTATCCGGCTGAAAATCCCCGCCGGGCGGATTGTGGCGTTTGACGATTTGATAAGGGGGAAAATCGAATATAACAGCGATGTGCTGGATGATTTTGTGCTGATGAAAACCGACGGATTCCCTACGTATCATATAGCGAATGTGATTGACGATCACGAGATGAAAATCACGCACGTATTGAGAGGCGACGAATGGATATCGTCGACCCCCAAGCACGTGTTGCTTTATGAGGCGTTTGGATGGGCGGATACGATGCCGGCGTTTGCGCACCTGCCGGTGATTCTGTCGCCGGACGGCGGCAAACTGTCGAAGCGCAAGGGCGCGGCCTCGGTTATGGACTATAAGCGCGCCGGTTTTCTGCCCGAAGCGTTATTTAATTTTTTGGCGTTGCTTGGGTGGGCTCCGGGGGACGATCGGGAAAAAATGAGCGTTGATGAATTAATAGCCGCGTTTTCACTTTCGCAGGTATCGCCGAAAGCGTCTGTGTTTGATGAGAAAAAATTGGAGTGGATGAACGGGCTGTATATGGCGGAGCGGCCGTCCGAATTGCTGGTTGACGATATTTTGCCGATATGGAAAGAGCGCGGGTGGGTTTCAAGCGGCAGTGCGCCCGACCGGGCGCTGCTTGAACACGCCGTCCGTATAATCGATCTGATGAAAACCCGTTCGCGGCGTATCACCGAACTGGCCGGCGCGTCCGAATGTTTTTTTGTTGATCCGGCTGAATACGAGGAGAAGTCCGCGAAAAAATGTTTCAACGCGGAGGGCGCCGAACGTCTGTCGTTATTATTAAAAACGCTTGAGGGGATTGACGACTTCGTTCACACAAAGATCGAAGAATCGTATCGCGGCATATCCGAATCTCACTCGATTTCAATCGGCGGCCTGATTCTCCCGACCCGCCTCGCCGTTAGCGGGACAAGCAACGGCCCGGGGTTGTATGAGATGATGGAGGTCATCGGCAAAGAAAATGTTTTGAGACGGATATCCGCGGCAATAAATTATATCGCGCAACCATTAACAAAAACAGAGGGTCACAATGGGATCACCGGAAAATAACGGCGGTAACGCGCAGGCGCCCGTCGTCTCCAACTTTATCCGCGACATGATAATCGACGACATGAAAACCGGCAAGTGGGGTTACAAGGTCGTCACCCGTTTTCCGCCGGAGCCAAACGGCTACCTGCACATCGGCCACGCCAAAGCGATATGCATCGATTTCGGATTGGCGAAAGAGTTCGGCGGCGTTTGCCATTTGCGGTTTGACGATACCAACCCGTCTAAGGAAGAAGATGAATATATTGAGGCGATAAAGCGCGACGTGCGGTGGCTTGGGTTTGATTGGGGCGAGCACCTTTATTTCGCGTCTGATTATTTTCAGTGGATGTTTGACCTCGCCGTGCGGCTTATCAAAGACGGCAAGGCCTATGTAGACGATCTGACTGCCGAAGAGATCCGTAAGTATCGCGGTACGTTGACCGAACCGGGCCAAAACAGCCCCTACCGCGACCGTGGCGTCGATGAAAATCTCGAACTCTTCGCGGCGATGGCCCGCGGGGATTTTGAGGAGGGCTCGCGCGTGCTGCGGGCAAAGATCGACATGACGCATCCAAACATGAATATGCGCGATCCGGCCATGTACCGTATCATGAAAACGCCGCATCACCGCACCGGCGACAAATGGAAAGTGTACCCGATGTACGACTGGGCGCATGGGCTTGAGGATTCCAAAGAGGAAATAACTCACTCGCTCTGCACCCTCGAATTTGAGGATCACCGCCCGCTATACGACTGGTTTCTTCGGCAATTGCCCGATATTCATCAGCCCCAGCAGACCGAGTTCGCGCGGCTCAATCTCACCTATACGGTGATGAGCAAACGTAAACTTTTGCTGCTTGTCAGAGACGGGCATGTTAAAGGCTGGGACGATCCGCGGATGCCTACGATCTCCGGTCTGCGCCGCAGGGGGTATACGCCGGAATCGATCCGCGCTTTTGCCGAGCGCATAGGCGTTGCCAAGCGTGACAGCGTTGTCGATCTCGCGTTGCTCGAATTTTGCTTGCGTGAAGATCTCAACAAAAAATGCAAGCGCGTAATGGCCGTGCTCAATCCGCTCAAAGTGGTGATAGAAAACTATCCCGAAAATCAAACCGAGGAACTCGACGCCGTCAACAATCCGGAAGATGAATCGATGGGGACGCGGAAAGTTCCGTTTTCGCGCGTTATCTACATTGAGCGCGATGACTTTATGGAGGAGCCGCCCAAAAAATACTTCAGGCTTTCGCCCGGTAAAGAAGTCAGATTGCGTTACGCCTACTATATCATCTGTACGGACGTCGTTAAGGATGCAAACGGTAATGTTACCGAATTGCGCTGCACCTACGACCCGCAAACGAGAGGGGGGGCCTCGCCGGACGGCCGTTCGCCCAAGGGTACGATCCACTGGGTATCCGCTCCGCACGCGATAGGCGCGGAGGTGCGGGTTTATGGCAATCTATTCACAAAAGAGAACCCGGAAGACACGCCAAGCGGGAATTTTATCGATAATATCAATTCCGATTCATTAAAGATAATTGATGATTGTAAATTGGAGCCGTCGTTAAAAAACGTAGAGCCGGGTGAAAAGTATCAATTTGAGCGCATCGGTTATTTTTGCGTTGATGAGGATTCGACCCCGGGAAAAATAGTTTTCAATCGCACGGTAACGTTGAAAGACGCTTGGGCGAGGATGCAGAAAAAGGGGTAAGAAAGTTACAATCGTTCCGGCAAAAAATCAAAACTCAACTTTCGCCACCAATATTCTTCTGCCTCTTCCGGTTTTAAGCGTTATACCTTGACCTTCCGGCATTTGCAATTGCAAAGTTGTAATTTTGCGTTCTTCGGTACTGTCGGCGTAATTTTTGTAAATATCGAGCATAACGATTATCGGGTCGTGGCCGACAGAAACGCGGCGGTCGTAACATTCGATATGAATTTCATATTTCCCCGGTAACGCGTTTTTCAGCATAAACTGTCTCGGCCCTTCTCCCGCATATTGTCCTTGTATATCGGGGCTTAAACGTCCGCCAGTGCGCGTTAGTTGACCGCGGGTGTCTTCGCCGTTCGGGTCTTTCACGTACAGATCAATATCGACGGCGCTTACATTCCAGTTTACGACCACGCGGAGATCAACGGGGATGTTTGTTCTAAGGCGCCTGTTAATTCTTGATTTGTCCAGATGCGGGTGTTTAGCGATTAAATGATTAATTTCCGTAACTATAACTTCCTCTATCCCTCGGCTGTAATAGAGGACACCTCCTGAAAAGAGCCTTGTGAGGATGGAATAGAGAGAGTCGAGAGCCGCCTGTGGTTCGCCGTTGTCGGCGAGTGCCAGAGCGTAGTCGCGATAACTTTGCGGTCTCGTAGGTTGCCACTGAAGCACCTTTTGGGTAACAAATTTTTGGAGCGCGTGTTCTCCGTATTCTTTAAACCGATAGCCGAGTGACCAGTAAAGCCGAGTGTTCTCGACCTCCGATTCGACGATAGATGTGAGCACGCGAATTGCGGTTTCCTTGTCGCCAAGCCTGTAAAAATGATCTGACATACCAAAATGAAAAGCAAATAAATTGGCATAGTCGTCTCTTAGTTGTAAGTATAGTTGATAATCTTCGTCAACATTCTCTGTTAGTTTTTCCAAATAATCGTTATCCCTTCTGAAAGGATTTATCGTGCCGCGGCCGGGCCGTGTGGGTAACCTGCCGGTGTTATCGAAGGAGATTGTGCCGAAGACGGAAGTTTTGCGTGGGAAATAAAAGCAGCGACCGCGCGTACTACAGCCGGTAAGGAGACCGAAAATGCCCAATAGCGGCAGCGGTGACGCTGCGATGATTCTTTGGCTGTTATCGGAATTGCCTCTTGCCAATCTGCCCCGTAAGCTGTTTTTAGTTGAGGGCTGATTATCAGGCGTAGGATACCTGTAACTAGACACCGGTTGCCGAGATTGTTTAGGCGTGAAATCGGTTTTATGCCATTTTCTTATTTTTTTGGCTGCCGTCCGAGCTGCCTCAAGCATAGTTCCCTTCGGACTGCACCGTCGATTTCGACGCGCCTCCCGCTCTCGCTTGTGCCTGAGCAGATATTCATATTCAGCTTGCAACACTGGTTCGCTATCGGGCGGCTCAATGCCAAAGTGAACGTAGTCATTAATAAATGAAAACACGACGAGCGAAGTGTTGCGCGTAGCAATGCCGAATTGCCGGCCAAGTTCGGTGAGTTTGTCGCGGTTTTTTTCGTACTCCAAATCGAGTTCTGCAATTTTCTTTTGCGCCCAAATTTTGCATATATTACCTTGGCTGACTACTCTTTGCGCGTCCAATTTTACTTTTATCCGCTTTTCAACCTTATCGCCAAAACCAAAAAGTAGTGTCAATTCAGCGTTATTTGTGTTAGAAATACCCGCCACTGAAAAATAGCCGTTAATGGGCGTAACGATACTTGGGTATACCTCGCTCAGGGCGTTTCCATGTTCCGCTCCCAAAAATTGCGGCGTTTCGTTCAACAATTCCTCTTTTAATTTTTCATCGGACAGTACATCGAGATTTATAAATTTCCCTTTTGTCTTACTCGCAATCAACCTCATTGTGCCATAATCGGTTCCTGAAGAAGAAACAATGCAATGAATAGGGCGTGCGGATTGATTCGCGTCGGTATTTGACAGGAAATCGGCATCGCTCAAAGTTGAAATCCCGTCGGAAAAAAATAAAATCTCTTTTCCGGCGATATCATTTAAGTTGATTTGAGAAAAACTGGTACCGCCATCGAAAACAGCCGTTTCCAGAACATTTTTTAATTCTCCCCAATCTCCGTCGGTCACTTTATATTCACCTGTTTTTGTAAATCTATTGTTTAAAAAATAAAGATGGACGTTAGCGCTCTTTTTTTCGGTAAAGATAATGTCGAGCATTTCTATTTCACGCTGCAAATTACGTTGCAAACCACTCAGCGAAACATCCCAGATGATTGCCAAGTTGTTGCTCCATTGCTTTCTGCGCGCTTCCATCACCGGCATGACCGATGCGAGGAAATAAAAAAATTCCTGCGTTGGCTGCATTATAACTTGCGGAATATCGGCAAGCGCCGGCAACGCGAAGGCAAGCATACCGGGAGGCCGGTGATTTTGGCGGGTAAGCGTGGCTACATAGTTTTCGCCCGCTCTGACAAAGCGAATATCATTTTCATCTTCAGGTACAATCGGTGTTTGGCCGCTATTCCGAATCGTTGCCGTTAGCGTGAAATTTTCAAGCCTTGGATATTCCAACGGCAAACGATAATACAACAAATTATTTTCAAGCGTCAATTCTTCCTCGTAACCAATGGAGATTGTGTATGTTTCGTATTGCGGGTAAAGTAAGACGCGCGCGCGGAAATTGTTGCCTTCCACCTTTTTATGTACACTGAGGTCTACCTCCCACTGCTGATGTATCGCCTCAAAAACCTGTGCCGCCTTTTCATTTTCCACTGGTACGGCCTCGCGCATTCTGCCGTCAACACTCATCGCGTAGTGGGTCACAGCGACTCCGTCGGGTAATGGAAAAATCAGATAACTCTCGAACGGATGGCCGATTGTGTTCCTAAAAACCATCGTATAGCGCGTAGAGGCGATGTTTCCGGTTACTTCAACTTGAATATCGAGAGATTGTAAGCGAATAAAGGGCAAAATGGGTGATTTGGGTTGCGGCAAAACAGTAACCGAAACAACAGGTTCCTGTTCGGTATGCAAAGGAGCCGTATCCGGGTCAACGGAATTTTGCTGCATGATTTCATCGTTTGCCGTCGTCGAGTAGCTCAACATAACAAACAAGGATATTGCCGCGGCAATTATTAAATATGATTTTAATGACTTCATAAAATGCACCTCTATTTATTAAAATAATTCAGTTTCTTCACAATATCAAATAGGAAAAAGTAATTGTAAAACTATTTCATGGCTATTGAATGATTTATCCAAGTAGAAATTGTATCTGTAAAATAATTTTATTTCAACCAATCCAAATCCGATATGTGGAGCTGCGCCGTATGTTATCTTATCAAAGTCTGTTGCCATAATAGCAGACCCCCCTAATAAAAATCCGGTTAAAAAGCCGTGATCTCCAAAGTGATGGTCCAAATGCAATCTCAGATGCAATTCCCTTAATGTTTTATATTTCACAAGATAGCCGAAGTCAAGACTGCTCTCATATCTGTCTCGAATTGCCATATAATGGCCAAATCCTATACTGAAATAATTGAAAGCGCTTAATTCCAGTGTAGGTCCTGATTCATATGTTCTTAAGGGTGGTTCGGGGACATATTTACTAACGGCAACATTTACCCCATCTCTAACAATGGTTATATTTGACCTGTCATTTCCCTCATCATCAATCACATCTTCCGCAACGACACTAAACGGAATAAATGCGAAAAAAAGCAATAGAATAAATAACTTTTTCGCAGTAAAAATGTTCATGGCAATTTATTACCTAAGTATTTAATTTTTCAGTCGAGGCCTAAAAATCTGCCGCTCGCACTTCCACATCTCCCTTACCCTTAAAAACCACCGCAACGAATTTCACGTCGTCGCGGTCGGCGAACCGCGCGTCTTTTTTGTATTTTTCGATCTGGGTCCGCGCCTCGGCGAACTTCGCTTCTACTTCCGTCTCCGCCGCGTCGGTTTTGACATATTTGACCTCGAGAACGTATTCATATTTAATGGTGGGCTTTGCGGGGTGCTTTTGGAGGTAGATGTCGGTATAACCTTCGGTTACCTCGTTTTCGGACACCGGCAGGTAGAAACCACTGAGAAACAGGGTGGAAAGCAGCATGGCTTTGATATATTTTTCATCAAAATTTATCAAGTCACGGTTGGAGAGGCGCTTCAAAAAATTTTCCACAAAATAGTCTAAAAACGGTTTGATATCCTCACGAAACGCCATCTCTCTAACAAGCGTGAAAAACTCCTCGGTCGTATTAGCTTGCCATTCCTGCGCGGATTGCGTATACGCGACTATATACTCCCAATACAGCGTTTGTATGGAGTAGTTGGGAATTTTCAGGTACGCTTGCTCTTCAACGGTTTCGCCTATCGTAAGCATCCCCAAATAAAAGAGCAGCGAGACGAAGTAGCTCTCGTTTTGCAATTCATCCAGTGAAAATTTTTCGACTAAATTTGCCGCGACTTTCCCGTCTACCGCTATTTTTAGTAGCTTTTCCCTGTTTTTTTCATGTTCGGCTAAACGGCGCAGCCTTCCGTAGTCGGTTCGCAGGTTGGTGTCGACAATATGTTTGGGTTGCTTGCCCGTGCTCAAAATTTGATTAAATAAAAATAAAATCATCTGTGAATTATATACTTTATTTTGACCTTCTTCATTGAACATATAACCATTGTAGTAAGCCTCCATATCAATTTCTATCAATTTTCTGTCAACTCCGGTTTCTAACATTAACCATTCTATTTCCTTACTTGTAAACCCGAACATTTCATTATATTTTTCCCATAAGCTATAATCGGCTGACATATTGAACCCGCTTGTGAGGTCGGTCATCATCATGGGAGTGATGCCGGTTATGAAAATTCGCCTGACGACTGTGGAAGTGCCTTTTTTCAGTGACTCATAAAACGCGCGGACTATGCCTCCGGCTCTTACCTCGTCTATGTAGGTTTTACCCATCGCTACAAGATTGTTTGCAAAATGGTCGTACTCGTCTATTATCACAAAAATAGGGACGTTTGCACCTGCGGCCGCCCTATACGCAAAATCCAACGCGCCTATACCGGGGTTTTGTTCTTTTATACTTTTTAACTGTTCCGAGGCGTTAACAAAAATATTACAGTATCGATCAAAAAACATGTTAACATTTTCCTGCACTCTGCTCGAAAACGAACGCCTAAATTCCTCATGATTCTCCGTGTCCAAACCGGAAAAATCAAACCGAAAAACCGCGTACGTTCCACGCTCAGGCGTAGGGTTTTTGCCGATATACAGATTGCCAAAGAGAATATCAAACTTGTCTTTACGGCTCAAATCATAGTAATTTTCCAATACTGACAAAAACAGGCTCTTGCCGAATCGGCGAGGGCGGATGAAAAACTGGTACGTGTTATTTTCATTCTCCAAAAGTTCGACAAAACGAGTTTTGTCAACGTAGGCATAACCACCCTCAATCATGGCGGCAAAATTGGACTGACCATAAGGAAGTTTTTTAAACATCAGCAACACACCTTTCGCTAAATTAACCTACATCCAATTTTAAGGCACAAACAAATAATAAACCCCCACAGGCCGCCCAAGCGCTCCGGCTCCAGACAGCGGCAGGTGCTTCCCCGCCGATTCCATCATCAAATCCCACCAACTGACATTCCGCCTTTTTTCCAGCGGTTTGATAGTCTCCGAAACGCCGGTTATTTCTTTCAGATAACTCATAGCCTCCGCAAATCCGCCTAACGCGTCGACCATGTTTTTTTCAAGCGCCTGCTTCCCCGTATATACCATCCCATCCGCGAGCACCCTTACCTCCTCAATATCCATATTTCTGCCGATGGCTACGTCTGTTATAAACTGCTCATACACATCGTCGAGCATCTCCTGAAAAAGTTGTTTTTCATCCTCTTCCATTGGCCTGTATGGGCTACCCGCGTCTTTGAATTCGCCGGATTTCAGCACGCGGAAATCGATTCCCACTTTTTTTGCCAATTCCTGATACATCGGCAGCGTAAAGATTACGCCGATGCTTCCCGTCAGCGTTCCCGGCGAGGCAAATATTTTGCTTGCCGGCGATGCGATGTAGTACCCTCCCGACGCGGCTACGTGGCCCATGCTAACCACGAGCGGCTTGCCGGCGGCTTTGTATTCAGCCACTATGTTGTAAATTTCCTGCGCCGGCACTACCGCCCCGCCCGGTGAATCGATCCGCAGGAGCACACCCGCGACATTGCGATTATCCAAGTGACTGCGCAAGACACTCGTATGCCAGTCGCTATCCATGATAACGCCCTCAATTCGCACGACCGCGACACGCCTGAACGGCAGCGCGGCGCTGTCTATGGTGCCGAGGCCGAGTACCACGGCGATAAAAAGTAATCCGGCAATCACGGTAAACGCGAAGATGCCGATAATGATCCATTTGTGCGTTTTTGAATTCATGCAAAGCTCCATTCATCAATGTTACGTTGTTACTATACTCATTCCACTTTAAAATGGTATCTGCGTTGTCCGGCGACATCACGGAGTAACGTGCAATCGTCGGGCGATGCAGGTGCTATTTTAAAGTGAAACTACTATAAAGCACCGATTAGTAATATAGTTTAGCGCAACAATAAAAACCAAACACACCTCCTATTGTCTACTCGTAATTTTTGTCGGTACGGTAAATCCTTGCATAATCTTCTCGTCAAATAATACTTCCGAGTCGCTTTGCGCTACCGTCATTATGTTGGCGGTATAGATATTTCGCACATTCATGCGCCACGTGACACGATATCTATCTCTGCCGAGTTTTTCGATCTGTCCGGCGCTAAAAAATCTCGACATAGCCCATTCGCCTCTGAAACGCAATTCTTCTTGGGCTCTCTCCGACGTCGTTAACCGCAGTATGATTGTCTCATCGCCTATGCTTCCGTATAGATGGTTTGTTGTTATCGGCAAGCCGCTCTCAAAACTAAGCTGCTGATTGCCGATCCAAAATTGCGCCTCGCCGCTGCTTGATCTGATCGGGTGAAATGTGATTTCCCGGTGTCTTGGCGATCCATCGGCTCTGAAAAAAATGTTCGTAATTCTTGCCGCGCGATTGTAAGCGTTTAGCGCTTCGTCACTTATCAGTACCGGCACGGAAAGCGTCCGCCTCGATCTTCTCTCGTAGCCCCTCGGCGTACGTTCAGTCAGGCCGGATAAATTTTCCTCATAGTATTTCCATAATATCCCGCTTCGCGGCTTAAAAAAATCTTCAAAAACGCTCCACGACAAATCGCTGCCGTCTTTGTCAAACGGATACCGACCCGCTAACCTGCTGTTAAAATGAGCGGCGACTTCTGTCTCCCAGCTTTCTTCGAGTTCAGAAACTATTTTCCTCACTAACGTGCCTGAAGAGGCATCGAGCGGTGATTCGAGTACACGCCTAAGAGCCGCGGACACAGCAGACGGCATATTCGCATAGACCCTGCTCAAAATATTGCGAGATATTGCTATAGGGTCTTCGCCCTGAGCGGCAAAAGTTCGCGTGAAACCACCGCGTTCATCGCCTTCTTTAAGTCTTTCAGACATATCGCCCAGCGCCCTTTGATATTCATCAAATCCGCCGTTTTTCAGAAAACTATCGATGCTCTCGAAAGTTTTCTTGGCTTCAACGAATGGATCGGGAATATCGTGCACGACATTGTCGGAACCTCCCCGCAGCCTGCTTGATACATTCGTTATCTGCCCTCTAAGTGTCGATGTTTGCGTCGATGCCTCGACTGCCCCGCCTGCGGGCTCCTGTGTGGCAAGCGAGCAAACCGCGGTGAGCATCTTTCTAACTTCAGATTCCCGCGATGCTAAATGCTCAAGATTCCGGGCGATGTCGCCGGAAAGATTAATCTGCGTATTCCTAATGAAATCGAGCCATCGTCTGCTCAAATCGGCTACGTATAGCGCCGACAGTTCCGTGAGCAATTTTGCCTCGTCGACCTGCATCTGAACAGGGCCCATGACCCAATCTGCCCTGAACGGATCTTTCGACGCGTTTATAAATTCGGGAAGGACTAGCTGCTCCCATCCTTCGCGCGTATACAAAGCGCTCACTTCGTTGCCGTATCTCAAAATTCCACTTCCGCCAACAATTCGCGCCATGGGAACCGGGCGGCGTTCGGCCCTCAGTTTTTCCATGACGGTACGGTAAACGACGTTTGCGTTAGGCGCAACCGTCAGCCGTTCGCGGGCGGTTTGTACAAGCCTTTGATTAGCGCGGTTTTCGTAACGCCCGTCCGCGGCGAATCTTGTTACCGTGTTGATATTATCTCTCACAATTCTCTCATTCAACGCCGAATATCGCTGTCCCAATGATATCTTTAACGCTTCCTCAAACACGGTGACGATATCGTCCAAGTCATTGGCTCTAACTCGCTCCCCGCCCGTCAGCAGGAGATAAGCCTTTAGCGATTGATAGAGCGCTAAATGCTCTTCCGTCGTCAAGCGTGTCGGATGTTGCGCGATTGTAGTTTCAAGGTGCCTTGCCGCCGGATTCACCATAACTTGCCACGACGCGGCGATATATGCGCCTCTGATATTTTCGCGTGCCTTGCCGGTTCCGAAAATCAGCCTTCCCGGTGATTTGAATCTTCCCTGTAAATGATTGTACGATAAGCGCAGTTTTTCTAACGCCTCGAACTGATTTTCAAGCGTTGGTTCATTTTCCAGTAAAGCCGATAACTCGGTTGAGAGTGTTCGCATGTGCAAAGCGTCGCGCACTCCGCTTCCAGCGATGCCGAATATCAAAATAACGCAGATTAGCGCCATCAACAAATGGACGCTGATTTTTTTCATCCAATAAAACAACGAACCCGCTCCCGTTTCTCTTATTCTAAATTTTGCGTTCGGGATGGTTTCACCAAGGAGGCCGCTTGAGAGTACGCTCGCCTTCCCCATTTTGCTCGATGTAAAGAAAAATCCGCAAAACCGAGGAGCCGTGCGTCCCCGGTATTTAAAAAACTCTGTGAAAAAAGCTGCGAGTTTTGACTCCGCAAGCAGAAATTCATAAGAAAAACGGTATAGCTGCTTGCTGTTTTCAATTTCACCGGTGCGTAGAACTTTCAGCAAGCATAAATCGGATATATCGTTATAAACTTCCATGTAATGCGATGAAAAAATTTCCGCGACGGGAATTTTCGAAGAGCTATTACCAATAAGCGTACCAAGTACAGGCGGCAAATTGGCCGCCTGTTTGTCTGAAAACATCTCACTAAAGCCTTCGATCTTGTCGGATTTTGTAAATATAAAGTATGCCGGAATTTCGTATCCGCTAATACGCACCAGCGTATCAGCCTGTTCCCGTAATTCGGAAGCGAATTGATTTGCGCTCGCACGGTCCATCGCTAAAAATTCGTTTATATCTATGACGAACAGCAACCCGTCAACCGCGCGGCGTCTCAGGGATTTTCGCTTTTTGAGAGCGAAGCATAAGTCCGCCCATCCCTCCGAGGCGCTATGCGTATCAATATACACCGCTTTTTCCGAAAAGAACCATCGCGGCGCTTCGTTCCCGTTTGTCAATGTCCCGCCGGAGTGAACAAAATCAAACTTGAGCCCGGATTTCGCCGCAAATGATGTTTTCCCGCTTTTATCATTACCGCCAATAACGAACCGAGGTTTTCGGCAAGCGTCTATCTTGCGCGAGAGCCGCCGCAACAAACCGTGTTCGCCGGCGTAGCAATCAAACGCGGCGCTAATGGCGTTTTCGTAAATTAAAACCGGGTCATTCCGCTTATATTTGTCCGATTTTTTATTTGAACGTTTTTTATTATCTTCGTCTTTGCCTTTCAATTAAAACTCCCGTTCAAAAAGTTTAACAAATTTGCCCGTGATACGAAAAAAACAATCGCGGCGCAACCTATTACTATAAGCGTTAAACATGTATATACGGCCGGCATCATGCCCTCCCATTTCGTCCGTTCTCCTTTGCCGGCCATGCGTACGCTACCCCACCCTCTTTTGTTTTTGCGGCGAACGTTTTTCAACATGATGCCGAGACTTTCAAATATTTTTTCACACCGCCGACGATCATGCCCGCTGTGCATTCCCCGCAGCCCAAGCGCAAGGCCAACGAAGTAAAGCTCGAGTACGTCAATCTTCGGTTCTTTCGCCTTCATACGCGTCTCGAGCCTCGCGAAAAATTTCATCCCCGCGGAGGCTTCACCAAAATAGCGCAGCTGCAGCAGCCGCTCCGACCAGAAAAATTTATATTCCGGAATATTCAGAATCGTCTCATCAACAAGCGCGACAAGCGGATAAATCAGCTCTGGAGCGGCATCGTCAGGTAATGAACTCACCCGGCATTGTTTGACTATCGAATCAAATTTTGAGCAAATCAATTTGTGCATATCGGCCATATTTGTGCTTACGGTCGGCGATTGTTTTGAAATTTCGGTAACAATGACAACAACTTCCGCGCAGGTTCGCATTACCGTACGCGGGTATTCATAATTGCCGTTTGTCAATTTAGTCACTGTGAACCTCCTCGATGCTTCAACGCCAA
Organism: Chitinispirillales bacterium; assembly: GCA_031286265.1. Lineage (GTDB taxonomy): Bacteria > Fibrobacterota > Chitinivibrionia > Chitinivibrionales > Chitinispirillaceae > GUT77. The sequence continues at coordinate 15,734 of JAITUP010000271.1, forward strand.
AACCTCAATTTTCAATTCCGGGCAGCTGCCGCCGGAAAAATGAACGCCGAGCGCGCCGGACATCTCTACGGCTTCCCAAAGAGCGCCCTGCCTGTCTACAACAAAATAGACGTAATCCGGCTTCGCCGCAAGCCCTTCCGGTATATTCCTCGCATGTATCAGCGCAAGCCCGGGAAGCGAAGACGATATCAGCATATCGAGCTTGTCTTTAGAAGCCACTTTCATCCGCTGCAAGACATCTATCATCAGTTCTTTCTGCGGCATCTTGGCGCTCACGCCAATGAACAGATTGACGCTCGCCGCAAACCCTTCATGCGGGAACCTGCCGAACCATGTAGACGCATTGACCTGCTCAAGCTCCAACATCGTACAATCCGCCCAAAACTCAACTTTCAAGAGTTCGCGAATGCGCTCAGCTAATGCGATAAACGACGACGACGGATCGTCGTGGTCAAATGATGGAAAATTTTCAAACGATATGGACGGAGAGAAGCTGAGCAAGCTGCCATAGAGCGCCGTCAACTGCATGTAATATTCAAACGGATGAATTTTGGGAAGCTCGTGCAGGCGTCCGAGAAGCGGAGTAAACGTGCAAAGCGTGTTCAGCAATCTGAATGAATTTTCTTGCGCCGATGTGAAAAACGCCTGTCCCGATTCGTTCTGGCTACGGTGCCGCGCAAGCGAGTTAATCCGCGCCCACAGAAGCTCAAGCAACCCGCTGACGCAACTTTTTAATACATCCGACACCCGCATAAACAACACCGGCGGCGAGTAGTCATGCGCCGATTCCATATAGCTGCTGCCGGTTCTCGTGAGACGGGCGATGCGCAGCCAAATGCAGCCGTCGAGCGGCTCGCCCGCAAAGCGTATTTGATAGTTCGGCTCCCCTATCTCTATCTCCTTACTATTATCGGATAAAAAATCATCGGGCGCTAAAATCGTCCGCTCAATGTATCTACCATCCGACATTCCATCGTCAACGCCCACATACTGATCACTCCCCGTCACCGTAGCATCAACCGGTATCGCCAAATAAACATCAAGCGTCTGCTGATCCGCCCGGCAGTAGGCGGCAAACGATCGCAAGAGTGATTTCGAGGCGCCGCCGCCGATATCGAAGCAACTTCCATCGGGAAACACACCCGCCGCGCGGTTTATCAAAAAGTTCCCGCTCAAAAGCGCGTCACGGTCAATTTTAAGCTCGGTAAAACCGTGCTGAAAACCGCCGTAAACAAGGGAACCGGCGCGAGCGTTGACATGGGCTGCCTGCAACCGATCAAATTGTTGAAAATGATGCGGTTCGAGGAACATGCCCTCTTTCCAAAGAATTTTGCCGTTTTGTAGCATAAAGACCTCCTAATTTTTTAAAGCCTTGAAAAAGCATTAAAATCAAAGTCAATTTTTTTACACTAAACTATCCTAAACCCCGTATCCTAAAAACCGAATACGGGGAATAAGATAGGTACTCCATACAAAGAAAACAAGTAACTCGTACAACGAAAAATCTTTGTACATCATTGGCACAACGCAAGTGGCACGACGAAAGCGATAATTATCAACGCCTACAATATGACAATTATCGGTACAACGCGAATACAGCAATAAATATATATCCCGCCACGTCAACATTTATTTTATTTTTTTCAAAATAATTTTTTAATCAATATCTGTATATTATCGACGCCATAACGCGATGGCTGGAATAGTCCTGCCTGAAATCAGAAGCGGTAAACGAACCGCTGATACCCCATAATTGATACGCATACGAAAGTTCAAAGCCAATGCCGGACGTGAAGTAGCCGATGCCGCCCGCTATAGTATGCCGGTTTGTTTCGGGCCAAAAACCTCTCCCCATAAAATTTTCTTCATCCATCCAATCAATTCGGTCGCCCTCGTGCTTATGGATCATCGGATAGAGATCATAATCGTCGTAAGAATATCCGGCGCGCAATACGATCGGGGCTCCGGGTATCGGCGCCTCAAGCCCAATGCCGACGCCGAACTTGAAACGGCCGGCCTGCGCGTCGTCGGGTATGCTCTCGGGAAGTATGAACGTATACGGCAAAGTGACACGGGCATCAAGCGCGGCAGTCAGCCACGGAAGAATTAGCCCAAGCCCCAAGCTGCCCGATGGCGCACTGTGGGCGCGGCCTTTCCCTCTATCGCTACGTATTCTGTTATCCGCCGGATCCAGCTTATAAAACCAAGTTTCCCGATAACCCACATTTGAATGGATATCAACCTTCAACCCTATCCTTAAAATATCAAGCGGGTGGCCAATCACACCGACAGTCAGCGCATATCCCAAATACCTGTTCTCAAATTCCACGTCATAATAATCGAAATGATCAATATAATCTTCGTCATCAATGAAAGTTCTTCCCATGTCTTTCTGAATAGCAGACTGCCTGTCGGTACCAAAAACGACTGAAAGTGTAAGCCCTGCCGCAATTTTTGGGGCAACCTGTACGCCGAAAGCGCCGCTCAGCCTGTTAAGGTCGCCGTACATCCTGCCGTCAAGTTCAAAGGTGCCTATTTCGTCGTTTTTATCATAGTTGTACGTATAAACGGTAAAATCGTCAAAAATATAGGGCCGGTCAAACAAAGCGGCTAACGTAAGCCCGCCCTGCAACGTCGGTATGGCAGACATCACGCCGATCCCGCTCAAACGGAGCCTGTCCCTGTGATCGCTCATTTTCGCGCCGTGCGGGATCGTAATGCCCGGCCCCCAGATATCGGATGTCCCATACATGCGCATCCCGTCAAACGACATCTGAACTTCGCGAACCGGCAAAAACGCGAGCGCCGCCGGATTCCAGTATACGGCGGAGAGGTCTTTAGCCACGGCGGTATGGTTGTTGGCAAAAGCCATCGCGCGAGCGCCCGACCCAAGCTCTATACCGCTGCCGACGGCATAGACGGGCAGTTGCGAAAACATCACCGAGAGTATGGCGAAAACGTATTTTTTCTTCATTTATCTACCCCGCGTATTGCGCCTCGGAGGCGGTTCCTGATCGTTGCGCTGCTGGCGTTCCGGCTGCTGCGGCCGCGTAGCGGGCGTAGACGGCTGAGACGTTTTCTGCTCCGACTGCCCCCCCTCTTGAGGCCTCGACAGCGTCTGCCCCTGCGACGGATCGGAAGGTGTAGACGGAGTGGAAGGCGTCGGAGAACTAACCGGGCTCAACTGCCTGACACTGCCGCCGCCGGAAAACATCGACGAAGAAGAAGCCGAGTGGATATCGTAATCTACTTCCGAAGGATGCGTCGGAACACGGCCGCGGCTGTTACGCCTCGCCGGGGCTTCAGGCACCATATCGCTACCGCTACCGGGCGAATCGTTCGGCGGACGGGGAGGCGGATAATAAGTCGTATAGTAGCGGCAAATCCCCGTAATCCTGTCATAGAAATAATAGGGCGGACACCCACGGGAATTGTGCCAACTGAAATGATTTCTGTACCACCAGGGCGTATTGTGAAAATAAACCCAGGCGCTGTGGTGGTTTGTATTGTAGCACCGCATTTCCGGGTAACCGAAAATATCACGTTCCCAAACACAGACCTCGCGCCAAGCAGCTGACGGCGCGACATCTTCGCAATCGCTACAGTCCCTAGCGACACGGCGCGGGTGCGCGCCGAGGGTCTCGCCCTGATACGTCATTAGCTGGGTGTAGCAATCGGCGAACAGGAATACGCACAGCAGCGCCATGGCAAGAATTAGCGGAATTGGAGTTTTTTTTGAATCCACAACACTCTCCTGAATAGATTATCGCATCTGCCCGTACATACATAATATAGCACAACGATGGCATGAAATGCAAGAAAAAAGTTTTTGAGGTTTTAACAAGGCTAAAAAAATCAAAATCTCAACCTGATTTTTCCTTCAAAATAAAAATGGCTCCCCGCGTCCAACCCCGGCGGTATCGGCCCCAATTCGCCGCGGTTGCCGTCGCCTGTTAATAAGTTTCTGTCCATCGGAATTTGGGCCATTAGCGACATGGAGACGCCTTGCGATATTTCATGGTTGAATGTGATGAGCGGGATGAAAGAGGCATCGTCGAGCCCGGTGATGACCGCGAGTCCCGCGCTTGTAAAATCGCTGAACCGCCATGTCGCCCCTGTGTATAGGTAGTTTTCGTTTGCGAAGCCGCCGCCGCCGGATATTGACGTAGACGACGACGCGCCGTTGAACAGGTATTCGGCAAGTATAATCAATTTCGCGTCGAGCAAAGAATAATCGAACCCGGCGCTGAAAGAAAGACCGTCGATTTTGTCGTCTATACCCTGATTGTAGGCATATATCGCGTCTATTACGAAACCTAATATAAGGTCTGCTTTCACAGACATTCCGGCACGGTGCGTCAGCATGTTGCCGGCGTTTCCTGGGAATTGGTCGGAGTATTCGAGCGCGTAGAGCAGTTGGGCGCTTCCTCTGCTCAAGTGTTTATCCGCCGATATTCCGACAAGCCCGTTGTCTTGCGCGAACGGGTCGCGCCCGGACGCGACGAATCCGAGCAGTTTAAGGTCCTCGACGGGATGCCACGCCGCTCCGCCGGCCAAGACCGCGCGGGGGCGGGCGTCGGGCCTTAGGGGATTCGGAGGGTTCAGGAAATCGGACGGCCGCCATACTTGCCCGTATCCGAACGGTTTGCGCAGAAGCCCGGCGTTGAAGTCGACATTTTCGCCTTTTATTCTGAAGTGCAGGCGTTCGAGCTCTATCGTGGCCGCGTAATTGTTCCCATCGGCAAAATCGGCGCCCGTCGCTGCCGCCGCCAGAGCGTAATCGCCCGCGGCGGCTATCAGGTTCACCGCGCCGAAGAACGCCGCGTTTTCGCCAATCCTTGCCTGCATACGGATATTCGCGTACTCTTCGAGGCCATAGGAAAGGCGTCGTCCGTTATCGTCGTTTGTGTTGATATTTGTTGATATTGACGATTCGAATATACCGGAAAACGAGAGTCCGCGGGTTTGCGATTGTTGTGCGGACGCTTGGAGTATTAGCGTTATTAATGTTAATATCGATACTGTGGCGATGTGTTTCATGGTTTAAAGATAATTTTGTTAAAGTCAAAATCAAAGTCAAAACCTTAAAAATCTTTTTTGTGGATGGGGCTGTCTCAAAAACCCCACCACCCCGCAACGCCTCAATCCGCGAAAATTACCGCCAGCGCCGACGGCGGCATCCCTGTTTGAATCCTTCGTTCAACGGTGTTTGTCGACGGGTTAACGACCACGACACCCGCCGAATCGAAACCCCTGTCGCCGACGTATAGCTTCACCCCGTCGTAGACCATGCCCCCAAAACCGTCGCCGATGCCGTCTATCTTCGCGCCTACGGTGCTTGTCACCGGATTAAAGGGGAATATCCCCACCGACCAATCGCTAAGACTTACGCCGATGTAGGCCCTGTCCGGCGAAACAAAGAGTATGTTATTCGGATTCCCGCTCAGGTCGTTTCCTTCAACGACTACCCCTAAATTTGTATTACTCGCAAGATTGATCATCTCCACACCGCTCATCGCCATTGTCTCATCGAACCAGCTTCCCGATGACGCCACAAGCATCATGCTTCCGTAGATACTCATCGTTGCCGGATTTTTCTTGTTCAACCTTATCTCCCCTACAATCTCATCGGTGCGCGTATCAATAACGGCGATCAGGCTTGTATCTCCGAGTATTGGCCCCGGACCAAAAGGCGTTTGGCCGATTTTCAGCCGCTGACACGCCGCGTAGACATAGTGCCCGCGCCGCGCGAGCGCGCTGACAAACGGGTGTGCCTCGGCGCTATCCGTCCCTACAAAGGCATTGAAGCGGGAGAGGTCGATTGTCGATACTGCTTTCCCGATTAGCGGATTGAAAACTATCAGGTCGCTACTGTTGAGACTGCTGATATACGCCTTGGTTTCCGAGATAACGGCGATGTCCTGAATGTTCAAGCCGCCGGCTCCGATGCTTTGTTGATAGGCGACGCCCATCTTTTTCGGATTGTATTTGAGAACGTTATCTTTGCCAAAACGTTCCAGTATGTAAACGCCGCCGCCCGCCGCCCGTATCGCAAGATCGGTGTGCAGACCGTCAATAAGGTTTGAGATAACGTGATAGTCCATATAGTCTTCGGTTGATATTAAATCAAAATTCGATACGGAAAAATCAAACTCTGAAGTGGCCACGGCTATTAACGTGACATAAGGGGGGATGTCGCCGGGTTCATCATCCGTGTCGATACAGGAAAACGTTAATATCCCTATTATGACGGCAGTGAAGATATAAAGCTTGTGCATAACAAACTCCTTGAAAAAAGAAAAAGAAACTTTTTATGGGGACAGGGGGCTCCGCCCCCCGTAACGCCCCCCATGTTAAAACCGAACTACGCTAAAACCCATATCCTTAAAACCATACGGGCGGGTGTAATGCTAAAGTCAAAACAAATTGGGGCTGTTGCAAAAGCCTGTAACACCGTCATCGCGAGCGAAGCGCGGCGATCTATCGGCTTGCAATTTGGGGTATTTCAACAAATAGATTGCTTCGCTTCGCTCGCAATGACGGCTTTTGAGACAGCCCCCGTAACGCCCCCCAAAAGATTTAAAAACTCAACGATACCAACAACACATGCACCCTCCTAGGTTTGGGATTATCTAAAAAATCAAAAGTCGCCGTGTTCAGGTAATTGTCTACACGGTAACGCAACGTTAAGAAATCCGCCGCCCTGTATGATGCCCACGCGCTTAATTCCGTTTGGGACGGGCGTTTTATTCTATTGTCGATTCCTAAATAACATCTACTTTCATATCTTACGCCGTGGCCGATGTTGAACCGCCTCAAATCGACCTCCGTTTTGACATACCCCGACAGCGCGGGCACAAACGGTTCAACCCTTCCAATCCAAGTTGGGGTTACGGCGTCAGTGACGACGCTGTTCAAATACGCGCCGCTCAACTCCATCGTTAATATCCGTAGTAACTTTGCGTTGAAGTCTGCCTCAATCCCGTAAAACCGTGTGTCGGCAAAGTTCATTACCCTCACAAAACCGCCGCCGCGCGGGATACTTTTGATTTTGTCGTTTACGCGCCCCGCGAAAACCGAGGCCGCCGCGCTCCATAGCCCCATGTCGAGCGACAGGCCCGCGTCAACTTCCATCCGCGCCTCCTCCCTCAAATCGGGGTTAGCCAAAAATCCGCTGCTCCAGCCGAACCGTTCAAAAAATGTCGGGCTGCGCCTCGATGCGGCGGCAGAAAATTGCAACGTCAGCGGGCTTAGATTAACACGGACAACCGCCTCCGCCAACGGGTAACTTAACGTGTACCGATTCCCGTCCGACGGCCAATAACCAAAACCGGGGCTTGACGTATCGGCCTCGTGTTGATAAACGGCGCGTAATACCGATTCCACCGCTCCAACTATTAACCCGGTCTCCGCTCCCGCCCGATACCCGTGCCTGCGCATCTCCGGCCCGCCGTTTAAAGCTAAATTGCGCTGCGTGTGACGCTCAAAGCGCGTCCCCGCCAACCCCGCCAAATAAAATTTTTCCGTTAGCGAATACCGTGTATCAACAATAAAATCTACGGAGCCGCCGGTTGATTCGAGTTCCCTGTCCGTGCCGCCTATAAAAAATTTTCCGTCAGGATCGCTTAGCCTGTCGCGCCGGTAAATTATGCTCGCGCTGCCGCCTATTGTCAAACGATCGGTCAGACTACCGCTATAATCAATGCTATACATAAGGGAATGCCCACCCGTCAACCCGCTTTGATCGTTTTTATAATGGTAGACAAACAGCCCCTGCTCAAACGCGCCCGCGCTCAACTGCTGTGTGAAGCTATGATTTTCGTTTATGTCGATGGACAGGCTGTACGCCGCGTCGGCCGAGCGGTAATGATTATTGCGCTTGCGCATAAGCGTATCGTCCCACGTTGGGTCGGGATTACGCAGTGTTGGAATAGTTGTGCCGTTGTCGTGCATGAAAGGATAGTCGTTGTTTGATGTTGAGGCGTCTATGTTGAATTGATGCCGGATCGTTTCATCGCCGCCGGACTTTGCGATCATCCCGCCTCTGAAGTACCCGAAACTGCCGGCTTCGAGGCTTACGCCGATCATCCTCCTGTCGACATCCGTAAACAGCTCGATAACGCCCCCCATCCCCGCGCCCATCTGCCGCAGGCCCGATGTGCTCTTGGTGACGCGGATCTCCTGAATCCGGTCGAGCGGTATCTTGCTAAGGTCGACCGCACCGGTCGACGCGCCTGTTAGCAACACGCCGTCCAAATAAACGCGCAACCCCATAGCCGACCCGCCCCGGATGGCGCTCTCCGCATATTGCCCGTGCCCCCCCATCGACCTGATGTTGATACCGGAAACCGTTTCGAGAACCGCGGGCAAATCGCTGAACCTGCCTTGAAACTCGTCGGCTTTAATCGTGCGTGACGACGGTGAGAGCGGGGAAACGGCGCGGTGACGGACAATTATAGTCGTTTCTTCAAAATCGTCAAAATCCAAAACGGCGATGGCGTCATCATCATCAATAACAACAAAATCTTCATAATCAAAGACGACGCTGTCATTATCATTCCCATTAATGAAATCACCATAATTCAAAACGGCAACCTCACCGGCCAACGCAACCAGCGGGCCCGCCACGGCAAAAATAGCCGCTACCCAAAGCGTCCGCAAAAAGGCGGATACGCGCGGATGTATCAATATGCCGCCGGCATCAACAGAAATCACGGAAACTCCCCTTCGACCCCTACCACGAGGATCGCGGTTAATTAAGATTTTTTTAGGCAGGTCTCCTGGCTTTCCCGGGCATCCGCGCCTTCCCATCCTATACATACTAAGGATAGTGGCGTGTAATTTCGGCTGCCCATAGGGCTCTGTCTCAAAAGCCCCAGGATTTACAGTGGCGGGTCCGCTCCCGACTTTCACGGGATTCCCTTGCGCCTGAAAAGAATGAAACTGCACTACAACATAAGTAATATAATATCGTGACGCAAGATTAATGTAAAAAAAATCAAATTGATATTTTCATAGGCGGGTTCTTGCGCGGTTGGGATGCGGTGGTTTTTTTTAAAAAAACGGTAAAATCTTATGAGACGGCAGTGGATTTAATTATATTACGACCATGGACACTGTGACCCCCGAACATGAAACCGCGCAAACCGCCAACCGTGAATATAAAAACTCTGTA
>JAITUP010000136.1 GCA_031286265.1 Chitinispirillales bacterium
TTACGGATGATGAACTATGCTCGAAGTGAGTGAGGATGTACAGTGTACATCCTGCCGTTTGATTGAGAGAAGAAACTTATGAGCCCCGTCCCCAAAAGATTTTAAAAAGCTTTTAAAGATTTTGACTTTGACGTTGACTTTAAAGACTTTTGGGCTGAAGAGATTGTTTTTTCCTCGCGGGCGCATCTTCGAGCCTTGTGAGAAATATATATTATGGATATATAGGAATCAAGTCTTTTTTGAAAAAACCAAAAAATAATAAAAACCTCGCTTTTAACGTTTCGCTTAATATATATTATCGAGATTATGCCACGATGTGCCAATATATGCTTAAGGGTATCCGTATATTCAATTGTGGGATTGACAGTTGTATGTGGATGTGATGTGGTTTCACACAAGATAACGTGATTGGTTTGGGGGGGAAGTTTTGGTGTTTATGCCGGTATTTGCGCGGAGGGACGCTTGGAAGCGGAAGATGTGGGCATGTTTGGCGCTCGCGGCTGCGGCCGCGGTTGTGTTTTGGGGATGCGATCGTATGGACGGCGCGGCCGAGATGTTCCCGTCGCACGAGATACCGCCCTATGCCACATACAGAGATATCCCCGGGGTGACGGACAGTGAGATCGTGGCCATAGAGGCGTTGCGTGAGAAATATCGAGACAGCGTTTTTGTCTATGGGGTCATGGAGAGCGTGGAGTCTTTTATCGGGCAAGATAGCAAGGTTAACGGTTTCACCGCGCTTGTTTGCGATTTTATGAGCAAATTGTTTGGGATTAACGTAAAGAGCGCCATTTTTGAATGGAACGATTTAATTGCGGGGCTCGAATCGGGCGCGATACATTTCTCCGGTGATCTGACACCGACCGAGAAGCGCAGGGAAACGTATTTCATGACCAGCGCGATGATTAACCGAACAATCATGTACTATCGACTTGAAGACAGCGAGCCTTTGGCAAAGATCGCCGGGACGCGCCCGTTGCGCTTTGGTTTTTTTGAAGGCACCACCACGGTCGACGTAGTTCTTGCGCACTCTATCGAGGATGTGGAAGTGTTTTTCGCCGATGACTACAACGATGCTTATGCCATGCTCAGGGAGGGGCGGATCGATGCCTTTCTTGAGGAGAATGCCGCGAGAAGTATTTTTGACGCTTTCGGAGGCATAGTTCACGATGTCTTCCTTCCTCTGATTTACGAACCGATCGCTCTAACCACGCAAATCGAGGAACTCGCGCCCATTATTTCGGTTGTGGACAAATTCTTGCAGAGCGGGGGCCTGCGTTATTTCGCTCACATGTACAGAACCGGCGAACATAAATACGCGGCTCACAGAGTGCTTACCACGCTGACCGAAGATGAAAAAACTTTCGTCAGCAACCGTCCGACCGTACTGTTCGTCGCGGAGTACGATAACTATCCGCTCAGCTTCTACAATGTCAATGAGAAAAAATGGCAGGGCATAGCGTTTGACGTATTGCACGAGGTGGCGTTGTTAACCGGAATCACTTTTAAGGTGATAAACGACGAGCGTACCAAATTCGCGGAATTGGTGAGAATGCTCGAAAACGGAGAGGCGTCCATAATTACCGAACTGATACGCTCAAAAGATCGCAAGGGCAGGTTTTTGTGGCCGAATACTCCGATCTTGTCAAACAGATACGCGCTCGTCACCAGATCGGATTATCCAAGTATAAGCGTCAACGAGGTTTTGAGTCTGAAAGTGGGCGTACAGGAGGGTACCGCGTATTCCGAGTTATTTAAGCGATGGTTTCCAGATCACCAGAAAATTACGGAATACCCGAACAACGAAGAACTTTTTAACGCGCTGGGAGACGGCAAAATAGATGTGGCGATGTCGAGCCAGGTTCTTCTTCTCACCATAACCAACTACATGGAACGTCCGGGCTATAAGGTAAATGTGCTTTTTGATTATTCTTTCGAATCGACATTTGGATTCAACAAGAATGACAGCCTTTTGTGTTCAATCGTCGACAAGGCGTTGCAGCACATAGACATCAAAAACATCGCCGATATATGGCTGTACAAAACCTACGATTACCGAATAAAGCTGATGCAATCGCGGATACCGTTTTTGATAAGTTTATCCGTCCTGCTTTTATGCGTGGTAGCTCTCCTTTTAATTCTGTTCCACAGAAACCGCACCATGGGGAAGCGGCTCGAAAGGCTTGTTGAAGAGCGCAGCAGAGATCTCGCCGAAGCGCTTGAAGACGCCAAAGTGGCGAGCCGCGCCAAGTCGGTGTTCCTCGCCAATATGAGCCACGAAATCAGAACGCCGATGAACAGCGTAATAGGTTTCGCCGAAATCGCTCTCGATTATGATATGCCGGACATGCCGAGAGAATGTGTCGGCAAAATATTGGAAAATTCAAAATGGCTCCTGCAAATCATAAACGATATTCTCGACGTCTCAAAAATTGAGGCAGGCAGGGTGACACTCGAAAACATCCCGTTCGCTCTGTGCGACATATTCTCGCACTGTCAAACGATAGCCGTTCCTCGAGCCGCCGAAAAGGGAATCGGGCTCCATTTCTATGCCGAACCGTTCATCGGCAAAAAACTTGTGGGCGATCCGACGAAACTCGCGCAGGTATTCATAAATCTCATCTCCAACGCGATAAAATTTACAAACATAGGCACGGTGAAAATATCGTCGACCATTGTTGAAAAATCAGATAACAGCATACGTTTTCATTTCGAAGTGAAAGACAGCGGCATAGGCATGACTCCCGACGAAATCCGCAGAATCTTTGAGCCGTTCGCGCAGGCCAACGAAAGTATAACGCGTAAATTCGGCGGTACGGGGCTCGGGCTTCCCATCATCAAGACCTACATAGAACTCATGGGCGGCAAACTGTCTGTGGAAAGCGCGCCGGACATAGGCAGCAAGTTCGGCTTCGACATGACGTTCGACATGATAGACGTTCCCGCGGACAATACCGACGGCAACATCGGCATCAAAACGGAGCCCGTCGAAAAACCGGTATTCACGGGTGAAGTTCTGGTTTGCGAAGACAACGGTATGAATCAGGAAATCATACGTCGGCATCTTGAGAGAGTCGGGTTGCAAATAGTTATAGCCGACAATGGCAAAATCGGTATCGACATGGTTAAAAATCGTTTAGAAAGCGGTAAACGCCTGTTTGATCTTATACTGATGGACATCAATATGCCTGTCATGGACGGCATTGAAGCGTCGGCCAATATTCTCGAACTTAATACCGGCATCCCCATCGTAGCAATGACCGCAAACGTAATGCCGAACGATAGAAATCACTATGAAAAAAGCGGTATGCGCGACTGTATAGGCAAGCCTTTTACATCGCAGGAATTATGGCGCTGTCTGCTCAAATATTTGAAGCCAGTGAGCGGCGGCGTCTTCCAAAAATCCGAAGAACCCGAAACGATAGCGGCGGGCACCGAAGAAGAATCCATCTACGACAGCGACTTGCTGCTCGAATTGCGAACTCACTTTGTCAACGACAATCAAAACAGATTTGCGGAGTTTGCGGACGCGCTCGAAAACAACGATATCAAGCTCGCGCACAGAATCGCGCACACGCTCAAGGGCAACGCCGCGACCATAGGTAAGAGCGCGCTGGAACAAGCCGCGTGTAATGCGGAGTTGGCGCTGAGCGGCGGGGAAAATCAGGTCACAAAAAAGGAGATGGATATTCTCGCCGCCGAGCTAAGCAATGTTTTGAAGGAGCTATCGCCGCTTTTAGTCAAGGAAAGCGATTCTGATAACACGCAGTTGTCGGTAACTCTCAATTCCCTCCCGTTTTTAGATGAACTCGGGAATCTGCTGCGTAAGGGCAGTTCAAACAGTCTAAAATATATCAATGCTCTCCGCTCCGTTGTGGGTTGCGAGAGGTTAATCAGGCAAATAGAAAATTTTGACTTCGACGACGCGTTCCTGACGTTCACGGCGTTGAGGGAAAGCGAAGAAGGAACCGCGTAGTTATGATTGAGATGATCAGAAACTCGATTCTCGTAGTAGACGATGAGAAAGCGAATTTACTGCTCTTGTCCCGCATATTGGATGAGAAGTACGACGTTTACACAGCAAAAGACGGGGCATCGGCTATCAAAAAAGCCGCGGAGCTTTTGCCCGATCTCATTCTGCTCGATATTGTCATGCCGGACATGAGCGGCTATGAAGTGCTCGACGCGCTCAAACGGCAAAGTGTAACACGGGCGATACCCGTCATATTCGTAACGAAACTATCATCGCCGGATGAAGAAGAAAAAGCGCTTTCCTACAATGCGGTCGACTACATCACAAAACCGTTTAGACCAAACATAATAAAGCTCCGCATACGTACACAGATACGCAGCGTCAATCAAATTCGTACCATCGAACGCCTCAGTATGACCGATCAGTTAACGGAAATTCCGAATCGCCGCAGTTTCGACAACCGTATGAACGTGGAATGGCGTACATCAATAAGAGAAACGTCGCCTATAGGCATACTGATGCTCGATATAGACAGATTCAAAAATTACAACGATACATATGGCCATCAGCAGGGCGACAAGGTTTTGTACGCTGTGGCTAAGTGCATAGAAAAAAGCTTGACGCGTCCGCGGGATTTCGCCGCGAGATGGGGCGGTGAAGAATTTTCCGCACTGCTCCCAAACACTGATTTAGGCGGCGCGGAGGAAGTGGCCGAACGCATAAGGGTAAATGTCGAACAACTGAAAATTCCCTGCGAAAAATGCCCGGACGGTATGGCTTCCTCGGTAACAATAAGCGTCGGCGCGGCATCGGTAATTCCGGATAACGACAGTTCGCTTGATAGATTTATTTCACTGGCCGACAACGCGCTTTATGAGGCCAAGAGAACGGGCAGAAATAAAGTATGTTTGGCGAGCGAGTGACAAAGGAAAACGCCGCGCGGTTTATGATATCGCGTGTTGTGGCGTTAATCGCCATAACCGCAATCGCCGCCGCGTTCGCCCAAGGAACAAATGCCGCCGGAGAAATCCACGATGCCCAGCGCCTGATGGTCGCCCAAAAATACTCTCAGGCAAGGGCGAAAGTCACCGCCGTTTTGCAAACCGACCCCGGCAATATCGACGCGATATTCACATTAGCCACAATCGAACAGACGCGCATACTCGATTACGAATCATACACGATCGACGGCAGAAGATTCTTAGCTTTCGCCGACAGCCTCCTGAAAATTCTCGAAGCGAGACAGCCGTATCTGACCGGCGCCGATTCCGTACGCTGTATGTTTTATCGTGCAAATATCCTCGGCGGCATAGGCGTAGTGCGGGCCAAACGCGGCTCGTGGATTGACGGAGCGAGAATCGCGTTGTCCGCGCAAAACCTCTATAGACAAATCAAAAGAATCGACCCCGACCACCTCGGCGCGGATCTCGGCCTCGGTGTTTTCGACTACTACTTGGGAACAAGCCTCCAAAGAATACCGTTTGTCTCGGGCGCCAGCGCGGAAAGAGGGTTGCAGGCGATAGAACGTTCACTCAACGCTCCGTTCCCATTCAACGTCGCGGCAAAAAGTTCATACAGTTGGATATTGATGGATCGCCAGCAATTCAGAAGAGCCGATTCTCTTGCCGTTTCCGCACAAAGATACGCTCCCGGCAGCACAATATTCTTGCGCATCCGCGCCCACGCCGCCCTGTGGGGAGGCGACTACGACAACGCGATCGTTTTCGCGGAAAGATTAGCGGCTGCTTCAAGATCGCGCACCCCCGTCAATTGGTCGGACCTCATGGCAAGCCACTATATAATAGCCAGCTCCCATGACAAAACCGGACGAAGAAACGAAGCCCACGCCGCCGCGATAAAAGCCCTCGAATTGCCAATACCGGACGCCCACAGAAATATTCCCCACGTAAGAGACCACATAAGAAATCTCACAGGAATACGAAACAGAAATCGCCCACGATAAAATATCAAACGAAAAACGTATGTCTCTAAGTGCTTGATTTAACTTCAATTAACATTATTTCGTTTTAAAATTCGTAGTGATCTTTTCAAAAAACATTTGGTTTTTGGCCAAGATTGTGTTATATTTTAATGGTGGGGGGTATTTATGAAAAAATTAGCTTTTTTTGCGGCTGTATACCTGCTGGCGTTGCTGATGGCGACGACGACTTCCGTTACCGCGCAGATACGGGAGATTACCGTTGATTTACGGGACGAATACGGAGACAGCTGGAACGGAGCCGAGCTGAGGGTCTGACGGTAGCTTCGGATGAAGTGACGGATTTCATCATCATAACAGCGACATCCGTCATGGATTCCACTGTTTCCGGTACGGCTACGGTATCCCTCATGGACGCGGCGGTGACAGGCGTAACCGTCACCCCGCAAAATGCGTATGCCGTACAACGGCACCGGCAACTATACAAAACGCCAAGTAGCTTCATGGAACCTCACAAATACCAAAGGTTGGCCAGTAACAGAGGGAACATATTTAGTCAGAGGCACAATGATGATGATGGATGGGCGGCGAGAGAGAGTATCGGTAACGGTGGGGGTACGGTAAGGTTTCGAGAACTCCAATCACCAAGCGGATTTCGAGATTTCACGACATTGTGAAAGTCTCAATCTGCCGTTTTCAAGGTATCAGAAGATTCTGAAAGCTCCAATCTGGGTTTAACGCAAAATAAAAGTAACACTTTCGTATTCCCCAGGGATTTATATAGTATAGGCGCAAAATAGGCGCGTTTGTTATTATATTGTATACATCCAATCAAAAAGGAGCGGTAGATGTCAAAATTCAAGAAATTATCCAAATTAGCACATTTCGGCCTGGCCGTAATCGCGGTAACAACAATAGCGGCGTGGGCGCAGGAGCTGCAGTTCATAGAGATACGGTCGTTTGAAGATCTCCAAAAGATCGGAAAAGATCCGGCCTATCCGCTATGGGGAGCGTATATGTTGATGGCAGACATCACTATGGAGCCGGGGTGGGAGCCGATTGGAAAATGGAGCGTTGATTCGATAGAGGTGGCTGAACTCTGCCATCCGATCGGCGGTTGCCCAAATCCTGTTGATGTACTCTTTGCTGACCCGTTCAGAGGTTCGTTTCATGGAAACGGGCGTACGATAAAAGGCCTATCTGTCAATATTAATAAGTCGGAACAAGCTTGCGCCCCGTGTAGTTGATGGCTTTCAGGCTATCGTGCAGCTTCGCCATTTTTTCAGCGGCGGCAATGGAGACTTTTTCGTTTTCGGGCGGCTTCTCCCACGTGACGCCAATCATAAAACCAAACAGCTCCACCTTGGACGGCAGTTCGGCCAGCGCGAATTCGATGTCGGTTCCTTCGGTCAGGTCGTACAGGTGAAATCGTTCAAAGTTGCAGACCAAAATAAAACGCGGCAGTTCGTCGTCAGTAAGCCCGGGAAAATATTCCGTCGCCTGCCGATACGCCTTCTCCAAATCTTTCCCGGCACTCTTCTGCTCAATGAGCAGTACGCCTTTCCAGAGCATATCAACAAACCCGGCATTCCCGCC